>JANYKH010000125.1 GCA_025358235.1 Chloroflexota bacterium | reverse complement strand
GTCTAACATTAAGACTGGACTCGTTTAAGGGGGTCAGGTCACATGGGGACTGCGGCGCTCGTGGCGGCCACTCTGATCAGCGCACTGGGCGTGGCCAGTTTTGCAGCCCGCCTGTTAATGGGGGCGGCATCAGACAGGATCGGGAACCTCAACACGCTGATAGTCAGCTGCCTGTTGATGGCCCCGAGCCTTATCTTGCTAATCTTCGCGAAAGAACTGTGGATGTTCTATCTTTTTGCCATCATTTACGGCTTCGGTTATGGCGCGGAGGCTCCACAGCAGGGTGCACTGCCCAGCAAGTATTTTGGAAACCAGGTTATATTAGTATCTATCATGATGCTCGGCGCAGACCTTGGGGCCGCCCTAGGTTCATGGGTGGCGGGGATGGTATTTGACGTGACCCAGAGTTACCAGATCGCCTTTATCCTGGCAGCCCTGGCGATCGGGATGGCTCTCTCAGGCACTCTCACGCTGAAAAGGGAAGAACGAAAAAAAATCAAAACTGAACAAACCGCGAGTGTCCTAACTATCCCTGAGTCAAACTAGTTCAACAACCAAGCTTTCCATATCGAGTCAACAATGACCGCTCGCACCCCCGTCCGCAGCGGTTCTTCGGATTATCAATATCACAATGAATAAAACTTCTCTGAATTAAGTAGGCTTACCGATTTGAGCCGCCGGAGATAACGTCTATGCTTTTAGGGTAATGCCAATAAAATTCAGGAGATGAATGCAATGAGCGAAGTCGTCAAGACGAAGGTGCCCTTTATCGCAGCTACTGTCGCAAAGTGTTTGTGCCCGAAATGCGATGTCCAGATCAAGAGTGCATGCGCCACCGGCGAGATGGCCAAGTTTAAAGATGCGATCAAGAAGACGCCGCTAAAAGCAGATGAAATACCGGCAGCTTACTGCGCCAGCGGTAAGGCGACCTGCACTGATCTCAACTTCGCACTGACCTGTATCTGCGGAACCTGCCCGGTATGGACCGAATACAAACTGGACGCGTGGAAATACTGCAAGAACGGCGCCGCCAAATAAGGCTGATAACGGCTCTCAAGCCGACATGATCTCCCGACCATATCAAGGACGCTGGCCGGGGGAATCATTCTGTCCTTATTGTCTGGTATCGGGGCGACCGTACACACGGATGATATATAGTCCGCCCTTGGCGAGTTTCACATTGATGCTCAATGAACGGAGATCAGAAGGCTGATTGATTATTGCTTAAACCGCCGGACAAGCGGGCAATCGCCCCGGCTTTGATTAATTTCCTGCAGCAAGTGAAGATCCAGCAACGCTTCAGCGAGGATGAAGATGATCATGATAAAAAACACGACCATAGCCAGCAGCCCGGTAATCATGTCTGACAACCTCCCCGGTTCCTTATTAAAGTTTAAGCCCGGCCGGTTGAGTAAAAGAAGCCGTATTAATACCTAATTACAGATTGTGAAGCGAACAAACCCTCGATTGAGCGAGCATTTTCCCTACGGTCGATTTCCAAAAGCATTTTCCGGTTTTGAGACTTGCCGGGATTTGGGCTACAATATCATGTGTAGCCAGGCTATGCAGGCAGCGCAAATAACGTTTTGATCCAGGGAGACACTTCTAAAGACCGCATGAACAAAAAATGGCTGCTGCTCGGATTCGCGATAGCTCACGTTTTTATTATCGCCTATCTTTTCAACAGTCCGGTTTACGACCACCGCTATACTGCATCGGTACTTTACCTGGATTTCGCCAACCGCACGTTCGAAGGGCTGATTCCCTACCGCGATTTTCCGATGGAATACCCGCCGCTGGCGCTGGTACTATTCTTGATCCCGCGCATCTTTACTTCAAACGCGGCAACCTACACGGTTTACTTCACCGCCGAGGTTATCCTGTTTGACCTGGCGGGGCTGCTGCTGATTTACGCCACGGCCCGGCATTTCAAATTTTCACCGTGGCTGCCGCTGACCGTGTATACCCTTTTACTGCTGGCGATGGGGCCGATCGTGAGCCAGCGGTTTGACCTGTTCCCGCCAATTTTGATGCTGGCAGCGCTGTACTTTTTCTGGAAAGGGAACAACAAAACGTCATGGACGATGCTGGCGCTGGGAACGATGGTCAAACTCTATCCGGCGGTGGCCGCGCCGATATTTTTTATTCACGACATTTTGCACCGGCGGTATAAGCGGCTTATCATCGGGTGTCTGACATTCGGGGCCGTTTGTTTTATTTCCGCTTATCCTTACCTGCTGTTTGCGCGCAGCGGATTTATCGGGTCATTCCTGTATCATGCTTCAAGAGGCTTGCAGATGGAAAGCACCTACGCCTCAATTCTGTTGTTTTTGCACAATTTCGCGCAGATGCCGCTTTACCTAAACTACGGATTCGGGTCCTGGAACATAGGTGGACCGGCGGCCGATGAACTCGCAGTGCTATCCAGTTTGGTAATCCTGGCTTTGCTGTTCGCGTTATACGCGATATATGCCTTGAAAGAACGGCGGCGGATGACTCTGGCGAATAATGATGCGCCGGACTGGACGCTGATCGGCAATTTCTCGACGGCGGCGGTGATTGTTTTTATCTCAGCCGGCAAGGTATTTTCCCCGCAGTTCATCGTGTGGCTGCTCCCAATGATGCCGCTACTAGTGGGAACGTGGAAGTATCCCACCTGGGCGCTGTTCTGCGGAATCAGCCTGATGACCTATTTTATCTTCCCGCCCCACTACCTAGACCTGCTGGCCTTTGATAACTTGACGATAGACGTATTGATCTGGCGCAATATCTTTTTGGTGGCGGTGGGGGTACTCGCGGTGATCGGGACGTCGCCCCAATTGCCCAGGCTGAACTGGCGCAAGAAAACAAAATAGGATTAATAGTTTTCCGAGATAACTTTCAACCCCGAAAAAAGACTATTAAACGGATAAACTTTGCCTCACCCCCTTTATCCCCCGCTCCGTTTATATCTTTGTGCAAAATAATGATGGTTTTACGGAGCAGGAGAAATATTTGCGCGGGGGCTGCGCCCCCGCGCCTTTAGACCCTTGCTTGAACCTTTACAAATTGCTAGATTTGGTCTATAAGGTGACAAAAGCGGTAAATTAACGCGAATAAAAAGTTAAAATCCGGTATAGCCACTCGATTTAAGGTAGAGTATAATACCCGCGAGAGGTGAAAAATGTTTAAAGAATTTAAAGCCTTTATCATGCGCGGCAACGTCGTTGACCTGGCAGTAGGTATCGTTATCGGCGCGGCCTTCGGCGCAATCATCGGTTCCTTCGTCAAAGACATTATCATGCCACCAATCGGTTTGTTACTCGGCAATGTCGATTTCACCAACCTGTTCGCAATCTTAAAACAGGGCTCTGTGGCCGGACCTTATGCCTCGCTGGATGCTGCGAAGGCTGCCGGGGCAGTGACAATTAACTACGGAGTATTTGTTAACACTCTCATCAATTTCCTGATTATTGCCCTGGCTATTTTCTTGGCTATCGTCCGGCCTATTGCCAGAATGGAAGCCAAGAAGAAAGCAGCCATCCCCCCCGCCACCGAAACCACCAAGGAATGCCCCTTCTGCGCTTCAAAAATCGACCTTCGGGCGAAGAAATGCCCCCATTGCACCTCCGATTTGAAGTAGATTAAATTTAGCTACAAACTTGAAATAAATATTGACCGGCTTTATCCTACCTTTAATGCTTAATTAACGTTAAAGAAGATAAAGCCGGTCTTTTCACAAGACGGGACAGTGGTTTGAGGTAGATGATGAATAGATTTTCAGTTTTAAGCGCGGTCATAGCCGGAATTACACTCTTAACCGGCTGCACCGCCAGCCCCACCCCCCTCCCCTCTTCCCCGCCTCCCACCGTGACACTCCAGCCCACCACCACAGCCAAACCACCATCAACTACCCCTGCTCCCGCGCCCACCCCGTCAATC
>JANYKH010000122.1 GCA_025358235.1 Chloroflexota bacterium | reverse complement strand
GAACCTGTAATAAATTTTCTGGTTAAAACTCACATCACTCCCAACGCTCTTTCGCTTATCGGCTTCGGTTTGACCCTTTATGCCGGGCTTTTAATCGTTCAAAAACAGACCTTTTTTGCCGGCGTGATGATACTCGTCTCCGGGTTTTTTGATATGCTTGACGGGGCGCTGGCGCGCCGCACCAATCAGGCCACCAAGTTCGGGGCCATTCTGGATTCCACTTTAGACCGTCTGTCAGAGGCGGCTTTATTGCTTTGCATTATGGCGCTTTACGCTGAACCGGGGCAGGTCTTTGGGGTGATGCTCACCGGTGTCGCGCTGGTCAGTTCACTCATGGTAAGCTACCTGCGGTCCCGTATAGAAGCCATGGGGCTGCCGTGCAAAGAAGTCGGGTTTTTTACACGTTCGGAAAGAGTTATCGTGCTGGCATTGGGACTGATTCTCGCCAGGGTAACTTTATTCCGTGTCGATATCCTATACATAACGCTCGGTATCATAGCTTGCTTAAGTATCTACACAGCAGCTGAGCGCTTGTACTATGCCTGGCAACAGACTAAAGGCCAGTAAAAACTGGAGGCATAATGGCGGTTACAGCAGTTATCGGTGCGCAGTGGGGGGATGAGGGCAAGGGGAAAATCGTTGACCTTCTGGCCGAAAAAGCGAAGGTTGTGGTCCGTTTTGCCGGCGGTGACAATGCCGGCCATACCGTTATAAATAAATACGGCAAATTTGCCCTGCATCTCGTGCCTTCCGGCATTTTCTCAGCCTCTGATTGCATTATCGGTCACGGCGTCGTTCTTAATCCGGAAATACTTATCCATGAACTGGATAACCTCGAGAAGCATCACATCGATATTTCCCGGCTTTCGATAAGCGACCGCGCCCACCTGATCATGCCTTACCATATTTTAATGGATGGATTGGAAGAGGACGCAAGGGGCGGCAGCGCTATTGGCACCACCCGGCGCGGCATCGGGCCGGCTTATTCAGACAAAGCAGCGCGGTTGGGCATCCGGGCCGGTGACTTGCTGGATAAAAAAGTATTCTATGACCGGCTCAAGTCAGTTGTTGAATACAAAAATGCCATTATTACCAAAGTCTATAATCACAAGCCTTGCTCCGTGGATGAAATTTATAAGACTTATTGCGCCTATGGCGACCGCCTGGGCCATTATATCTGTGACGTTACGCAGAAGATTGAAAACGCCGCCCTCAATGATGTCGAGATACTCCTGGAAGGCGCTCAGGGCAGTCTTTTGGACAACGATCTGGGCACTTATCCCTACACCACCTCTTCTTGTTCACTGGCGGCCGGCGCCTGCCTGGGCTCCGGTTTGAGCCCCAAGCATCTGGATAATATACTTGGCATTTACAAGGCGTATACCAGCCGGGTAGGCGCAGGCCCCATGCCCACCGAACTGCATGACGCAATCGGCGAGAGTATTCGGGAAAAAGCTCATGAATACGGCACCACAACCGGACGGCCCCGCCGCTGCGGGTGGTTTGACGGCGTGGCCGCGCGTTACAGCAGCCGTATTAACGGCTTTACCACTTTCGCTCTGACCAGGCTCGATGTCTTGGACGAACTTAAGACACTTAAAATCTGCACGGCTTACAAGCTTAATGGTAAAACACTGGACCGCCTCCCCGCCAGCATCACCGATCTGATGAAATGCGAGCCGGTCTATGAAGAAATGCCGGGTTGGATGACGGACATCACTAAATCTAAAAAACTCGCTGACCTGCCCCCCGCCGCCCGCCGTTACGTCGAGCGCCTGGCGCAGATCATTGATTGCCCGGTGAGCCTGGTCTCCGTAGGCCCGGACCGCAGTGAAACTATCTTTGTAAAATAGAATACATCTTGATGTTAAAAACCGACCAGGCCCCAGTGCCTGGTCTTTTTTTGTCTTTTTGTTCTTAACAATGTTAACATCTGCCAGTCAGACAATTAAGTAGCATTACGGATAGAGGCCGTTCATCCGGCGTGTGACACTTATAGGAAGGAAATTTACAGGAGGCAAACATGCGAGGCGGAATACCAATCGGCAAAATATTTGGTATATCTATCAGGTTGCATTACTCCTGGTTTTTTATCTTCGCCCTGGTTACCTGGGCGCTTGCGGCCAATTATTTTCCCATTACCTATCCTTCATGGAGCACCGCTCAGGCGGTAACGGTAGGCCTGATCACCAGCCTTCTATTTTTCGCCTCTGTACTGGCCCATGAACTGCTGCACAGTATCGTCGCCAATCGTGAGGGTATTCCTGTCCACAACATCACCCTTTTTATTTTTGGCGGCGTATCGGAAATGACCCAGGAACCGGATTCCGCCAAACATGAATTCTGGATGGCGCTGGTTGGCCCGCTTACAAGTATCGTTCTGGGTCTGATTTTTTACGGTATTGAGTTGACCTCAACGAATCCTTTTGTTGCCGGAGTATCTTACTGGCTGGCATTGATCAATATTTCTCTTGGTCTTTTCAACCTTATTCCCGGTTTTCCTCTGGACGGCGGCCGGGTTTTCCGGTCAATAGTCTGGTGGC
>JANYKH010000084.1 GCA_025358235.1 Chloroflexota bacterium | reverse complement strand
CACTGCAGTCTCCACCGTCACCGCCACTGCAACCGTAGCCCCCCCCATCTCCGTCCCCGCGAATGCCGAAGAATTCTACAAAGTTAACGGCATTACCCTGGTCGTCAACGGCAGCGTTGGCGGCGGCACGGATTATGCCGGCCGCGCTTTCGCCAGCTACTGGTCAGAGTCCACCGGGGCGCCCGGCATGATGATTCAGACCAAATCCGGCGGCGGCGGTCTTGAAGGCCTCAACTACGTTCATGGCGCCAAGAACGATGGCCTTACCATCGGTATGACCACCTTCGCTTCGGACATCGTCACCCCCAGACTGCTCGGACTTCCGGGCATTACCTGGGATGCCAAGACTCTTGGCTGGATCGGCATGTTCGGCGATACCCCCCACGTCATCATGGTCAAGCCCGATTCTACCTACAAAACTATTGCTGATCTTCAGGCTGCTCCTTCACTTCGCTGGGGAGCCACCAACCCCGGTTCCTCAGTTGGCCCCAGCGCCGTGTACGGCTTGACAATTATGGGCCTTGACAGTAAATCCCAGATGACATGGGGCTTTGAAACGGTAGAACTGGCTCTGGCTATGAAGAGAGGCGAAATTGATATCTACGCCGCTTCCGGTCAGAACGCCATAGATGACATCGACAAGGGTTTTGCCAGGATGTTCTGCACCCTGACCACCAACCAGAGCGCCTGGGCCAAGCCCAGCGCCGTACCGCCTATCACCAAGCTTATGACC
This sequence comes from Chloroflexota bacterium, assembly GCA_025358235.1. GTDB lineage: Bacteria > Chloroflexota > Dehalococcoidia > Dehalococcoidales > RBG-16-60-22 > JACPQH01. Next base: position 2,584 of record JANYKH010000084.1, on the reverse strand, counting down.
CTCAATGCTGATCAGAAAGATATGCTTACCTTCGTCGAAGCTCTGGGCACGGGCAAAGTTCTTTATGCTCCCCCCGGAACCGATGCCGGCAAACTGGCTTATCTTCGCGTCAACTTTGACAAGGTCATGAAGAACGAAGGTTTCCTCAAGATCATCAAGGTACGCTTCCCCATCTGGGATCCGCCTACCGATTACAAGGGCGTTATTGCCCTTCAGGATCAGGTACTTAACTGGGATGCCTCAAAACTGAAACTTCTTTCCGATACTGTCAAAGCCTGGGTTAAATAACCTAATAGACTAAGCTTAGGTCCAGGCCCCTAATCGTATGGGGCCTGGACTTTTAGGAGTAAAACGTGGAAGCTATTAGCGCTTTCATCCAGGGGTTCGCCTATTTCGGTGATCCAATGGTATGGGTTTTCGTCCTCTTGGGCATGGTGCTTGGCATCGTATTCGGCATTCTGCCGGGTGTGAGCGGCCTTACTGCCATGGCTCTTCTGCTGCCCTTCGTTTTCCACATGAAAGCGGAATACGCACTGGCCGCATTCGCAGTTATTACGGCCACCTCCGCTACGGGTGGTTCTATTACCGCCATCCTGCTTAACGTTCCCGGAGATACGGCAAACGCCGCCACACTTCTTGACGGTTATCCCATGACGAAGAAGGGTGAAGGCGGCCGGGCTCTTGGCGCCGCTCTGATGTCTCATGCAGTTGGCGGATTCTCCTCGATGCTGATCTGCATTCTGCTGATACCTCTCGTTCTTCCTTTAATGTACGCCATGAAAACGGGAGATCTTGTCTTTATTATTCTCTTTGCCTTCTCCTGCGTCGGTGTATTGAGTTCCGAGGCTCCCTTAAAAGGTATGATAGCCTGTCTCGTGGGCGTCATGCTGGCTTTCGTAGGAACCCAGGTACAAACCGGCGAACCTCGCTACACTTTTGACTCGATTTATCTTCTCAGCGGTATCCCCGTAGCCTCTTTCGCCATGGGTTTATTCGCTCTTACGGAAATGCTGGATCTTTCTGTCGAAGGCGGATCGATTGCCCCGATTGGGAAAATTAAGATACCTATGCGCATGGTTGTACAGGGATGCGTTGACGTTTTCAAACACTGGTCCCTGTGGATCCGCGGCACCATTATCGGACTGGTAATCGGTATTATGCCCGGTGTTGGTACCAGTGCCTCTCCCTGGATGGCTTACGGGCAGGCCAAAGCCACATCAAAGCATCCGGAATTGTATGGTACGGGCTACGTTGGCGGTGTTATTGCGCCTGAATTGTGCGTGGGCGCTGTGGTCCCCGGCGATCTGCTGACAACCCTGGCTCTGGGCATTCCCGGCAGCGTGCAGATGGTCATGGTACTCTCTGCGCTGATTACCCTGGGTATTACACCCGGTCCGTCAATGCTGCAAAGCCAACTGCCCCTCACTTTCAGCGTCATGCAGGTATTTATCATCGGCAAATTGATTGCCGTCTTCTTCTGCTTGCTGCTGGCAGTGCAACTGGCCAAGGTGGCCACTATTCCCGGTCACTACCTGGTTCCCTTGGCAACCCTAATCATTTTCGTAGGCTCCTACGCTACTGAAGGCCGCTTTTATGATCTGATTATCCTCCTTCTCTTCATGGTCGTGGGCATGTTTATGAGGGAATTCGGGTTTGCTATCCCCCCCCTGGTTATCGGCTTCGTATTAGGCGACCTTTTCGAGAAGTATCTGTCGATTGCCATAAACAACGCCGGGCCTTTCTTCTGGGTCAGACCCATCAGTTTAACCTTGATTTGCCTTAACCTACTCATAATCTTCTGGCCTCAAATTTCAAGCCTCTGGAGCAAGGATAAGAAGGGAGCATCGGCCGCATGAAAAGTAAAAGAGATTTTTACGCTTACGGTTTTACACTGGTCATGGCTTTGTTCATGTACCAGAGTGCGGCGAATTTTGTTTATTCCAGTTCAAGGTTGATGCCCGAACTTCTTGCCATAGGTATTGTGATTTTGTCCCTCGCAGGGCTAATCAAGGCAACAATAAAATACCGTTCCAAAGCTGTTGTTGAAGAAAAGAAAGAGAAAAAGCGTCACGGAGACCGGCAGGTCAAGCCATATCTTCTACACAGTCTCTGGTTCTTTGGCCTGTTTGTAGGTATCTGGTTGATAGGCTTTCTTCCATCCAGTGTTATTTTTATCTTAGCCTATCTTAGAGTGAACAAGGTTTCATGGCTTAAGTCCGCGGTCACAGCCGGCGCCACAGCAGTTGTGGTTTATGGCCTGTTTGTATTCCTTCTGGAAGTCGAACTATTCTCCGGCATCTTGTTCGGCGCCAGAATCTAGAACTTACCGGATTAAGTCACCTTAAGGGGCTTGCCTGTTTCGGGCAAGCCCCTTTTTTTGTCATATTTTATATCCGCTATTCTTAACAGCCTTCTATTTTCTCTCAATATATAAACAGAAAGTTTTAACTTATGCATATAACGGTCATGGCGCAGAGCGGAATGTTGAATCATTTGACCATGAAGATCATATTAGACAAAATCGTAAAATAGTTGCCCAAACCTCTTTACTATTGTCAATGATTCTATTATGATACCCCTATCG
>JANYKH010000077.1 GCA_025358235.1 Chloroflexota bacterium | reverse complement strand
CCGGCGGTCTGACGGGCGCGCAGGACGGGGCTGCAATAAATCGCTTCGATTTCAGAAGATTGTAAATACCGGCCGAGGGCTTCAGCCTGTTTAATGCCAGTATCGTTGAGGGGAATATCAACGCGACCGCGGAACCGTTCGATGACGTTCCATTCAGTCTCGCCATGGCGGGCAATCAATATTTCAGTCATGCCAATATTCTAACCGATGGGGATAAAGCCTTCAATTACCCGGAAACGGGAGTGTGTTATTGTATGATAACTGGCCTCACCCCCTTTATCCCCCGCTCCATCAGCACAGATATACTCGTCCCGAAATTGGCTGATGGAGCGGGGGAAATTATAACGGAGGGGGCTGCGCCCCCTCGCGAGATGTCGCCCCTGCTCAGCTCAGCAAAGCCCGGCTTAAGCAGTGCAAAAGCGATTTTCGCCGTATCAACAAGGAGGGGGGTCTCCCCAAGCGCGGGAGTGCTGCCCCCTGTTCAACCTTAAATCCCAGTACTTAACTGACGGAATAAGGCAAAATGAATTATTGAGAATGAAAATCAGATTTAAAACTGCTCCACCAGGATATGGCAATCAGTTGGCGAACCGAATAAAAAGAAACAGGCAGGGTTTTGGAGCCCTGCCTGCCTTTGTGTTATTTCACTACGGACTACTTTTTATCTGAAATATTGTTTTTGGCATCCGACTTCGGAGGCGGTTTTATCAACCGAAAGATAATAAAACCGACCAAAAGGATAACAACAATCAAGGCAACGATTTGTTTCGTCTCCATGAAAAACCCCCTATAAATTTTTTCATACGTTTAGAAGGGAGGGGGCAGGGGGCGGTCTATCGAGTATGCGGCAAGCCCATTGCAGGCAGCCAAAAAGGCAATCGTTAACGACAAAATAACCCAAAACCGGATTAGAACCGGGTTGGTAAGATTTAACAAGCAGAACAGTTTCTGCGATGCCGGAATGCTTCGGGCGAATATCCTCGCCGCGTTTTATCCGGTGAGTTTGTTTATCAAAAAGAGTAGTTAACGGCAATACGCCGTAGTGAGCGTCCTGGGTGCGCTCTATGGCCGGCGGGCCGGACAGGGAGGGCACGTGACTCAAGTCCGGAAGTAGAATAGCCGGAACCATGATCACGATCAGAGCGGCTAATATTCTGGTGACAAATGAGCGCGGCACAGCGCCTCCCTGCTCCATTCTAATTTATCTTTACATTTCGAATATCGGTTTGTCAAAATTGGACTTACCGAACGATAAAGAAGTTTGCAGGTGACGGTCCGTTAAACCACAATTCTGATAAAAACATACTATAACGGAACTAAAAACACGCCTGTGGTTGCTTAAATACCACTTCGTTGATATACTGATTTCAGGAGGCTCAATCTTGAAGGGAAGAGACGTACTATCAATATGCGATCTTGGGCGTGAAGACATTCAGGGGATCCTGTCTAACGCTATCAGCGGTAAATCAAACGGGCAGAGCACCCTTTTGGAAGGGAAAACTCTGGCGCTCGTCTTTGAGAAACCGTCCCTCAGAACAAGAGTGAGCTTCGAGATGGCAATGTTCGGGGCGGGCGGTCGCGCCATTTACCTTTCCCCGCAAGAAGTCGGTCTCGGCAAGCGTGAGACCGTGCCGGATGTCGCCCGGGTTTTAAGCCGTTTTGTAGACGTTATCGCGGCGCGTACTTCTCATGCCAACCTGGAAATGCTATCCAGATACGCGACGATACCCGTTGTTAACGCTCTGTCTGAGGTAGAACACCCCTGCCAGGCGTTGGCGGATATACTTACTGTTTATGAGAAAAAGAAGAAATTTAAGGGACTGACGATGGCTTATGTCGGCGACGGCAATAACGTCGCCCACAGTCTGATGCTGGCTGCCGTAAATGTCGGCATGAATTTTAATATTGCGTCACCCGCCGGTTACCAGACCAGTCCGGCCATACTTGAAACGGCGAAGAAAATCGCTGCGGAAAACGGCGGACACATTCTCTGCACGGAGCAGCCGGAAACCGCCGTGAAAGACGCGGATATCGTATATACTGATGTCTGGACCTCCATGGGCCAGGAAGACGAGTCTGAAATACGCCGCAAGGTGTTTGCTAAATACCAACTCAATACCAAGCTCACCTCATTAGCTAATCCGGGAGCCCTTATCATGCACCCCATGCCTGCTCACCGCGGAGAAGAGATCACAGACGCTGCCATGGAAAGCGCCTTCTCAGTAGTGTTTGATCAGGCGGAGAACAGGATGCACGCCCAACGCGCGCTTCTGGTGCGGATGCTCAACGGTAAATAAACCTGGTCGTTTTTTGCCTGCCTAAAGGAAAACTATGCCATATCCAATGGTTGCCATCATAGGCAAACAAAATGTAGGAAAGTCCACGCTTTTGAACCGCGCGGTCGGGAAACCCCTTGCCATTGTCGAGGATTTTCCGGGCACGACGCGGGACAGAATATTCGCGACTGTAACCTGGCACGACGTGCCGTTCATCATGGTCGACACTGCCGGTATTCTGCCGGAACCGGAGACCAACCTGGACCAGGCGATTCTGGAACAGGTGGAAATGGCGATCAATGACGCTGATCTCATCCTCTTTGTGGTGGATGTGAAAAGCGGCATAACGACCACTGACCGTGAGATCGCAGATAAACTGCGGCGCTCCCGCAAGCCCATTATTTTAGTCGTCAACAAGGCCGATAACGAGAAGATGGAGCAGGACGCTGCCGAGTTCTTCCAGCTTGGCCTGGGCGAACCGATGCCCATCAGCGCTTTTCACGCACGAGGCACCGGTGACCTTTTCGATAAAATCGTAGCCTCATTCCCGCCGGAACTCATTGAAAAGACGCTGGCGGAAGAAGCCGAACCGCTGATGAAAGTGGCCATCGCCGGACGCCCCGGTGTGGGCAAATCGATGCTGCTTAATGCTCTGGTGGGTGAACCACGTGCACTTGTCAACGATGTGCCCGGCACCACCCGTGATTCTCTGGATACGATAGTTGACTTTAACGGCGAAAATGTATTGCTTATTGATACTGCCGG
>JANYKH010000055.1 GCA_025358235.1 Chloroflexota bacterium | reverse complement strand
GTGTTGCCTTTCGCGTCCCGCACGGTAACGACCGGTTGGGTGGTAAAGGCCACACCGGTGTCCGCGCCGGCCGGTTGGGTGGTGAAAACCAGTTTAGTCGGGGTGCCGCGCCAGGGCTGCCATCTATCACCCGGGTTGGAGAATAATTCAATCTCGATATATTTACTGTCATAGACGTTCAGGGAATTATCAAAAATGAACTGATAAATGCCTGCTTTGACGGCGGCAAATTCAAAACTGCCGTAGCTACTCATCTTACCCGGCTGGGTCAGCAACGCACCTTCAGGATCACGGACATAAAAGTTAATCGGTTCACGACCGCCGCTGATGTTGACGTTCCCTTTAACTCCCTGCCTGGCAGTTAGATTAACGCTGTAGGTCTGGATTTCCTTCGGCTTTACGTTAACCGTTTCTTTGGGGTCAATTGGCCACTGCCAGTCCCCCGGGTGTTTGAACTGGACCGTAACGAGCCTATTATATTGCGTCGTTGGGTCATCGATGATGAAGGTCATCTTGTAGAGCCCGGCTACCGCTCCGTCAAGCGGAATGGTTTTCTGGACGATTTTCGTTTCGTTGGTGATAGTGGTGCCCATGGGGTCTTTTATGTTGATATTGATGTCCTGGGAGAGAGCGGAAACCTTAATTTCCGCCTTATCTCAATAAGCCAGTTTAAAGGTGAGTGTCCCGGTTGATCCCGCTTCGACGAGAAGTGTTATTTGTTCGGTGATCATCGGGACGGAATACGGCGTGACAGGGGGGGCAGTAGTTTTTGGTGTTGGCGAAGGACGGGGTGAGGGTGTGCGGCGGGGTGGGGGGGAGAGGGGAGACGGCCTCACGGAGGTGGGCACCGGGGGGAAGGTTGGTGTGGGCGTAGTTGAAGGGGTGACCTTGGCCGGCGGGAGATCAGTCGCGCGGAAAATGGGTGAGGTTTCTGAAGAAGTGGGCATGCAGCCGAAACCCGCGGTTAAAATTACAATTAATAAAAGGGATAACAGCGCTTTTTTCATACCGTCCAATCTATGCCACCGTTCATAATCAAATATGGTTTGCGCCGGTATTATACGCTTTTTTACTGCTAAAGATACACGGCTGCTAAGCTTCTCTGAGCGTGAAACCAGCCTCGTGACTAAGGTAACGGTACAATGGTTAACGAAAAAGGGGAGCCCGAAAGCCCCCCTTTTAAATTCCTTTTTTACTAAAACCTAGAGCATTTCCAGCAATTTGCCGTAGCCCTTGATCGGCCCCCGGATCCCTAGAGTGGAAAGGGCGCAGTAAAGACTGGCGGTAACATCCGTCACTACGGGCTTGCCGGTGTCCTTCTCAATTGCGGAGACGTTAGCCAACACGGGCCAGGCCGGGCAGCCGATCCAGGTCACATCAGCTTCCGGATTTTTACGGAAGGCCTTCATGGCGAAGCGGTAGGATGCGTCGCTGGCCTGATTGGTAATCTCGACGTTTCTTTCAATTGCGAGCCCGCTGGCGTTGACTACCTTAAAGCCGCCGCGCTCTTCATAAATCTTTTGGTGTTGGGCGTTAACGTGGGGTTGATAAGGAGTCGCCATATTTATCTTTTTGGCATCAAGTTTCTTGAAAGAATTCATGATATCGTCCAGGGAAAGGACGGTTTTTACCCCGGTGCTGTCCTGGATTGCCTTGGCCATCTGTTTACTCTGGTCATAGCCCAGGTTAGTGAGCACCGGCGTCCCGCCGATGATGATAATATCTACTTCCCGGCTGGCCAGCGCCTGCCCGGCTTCCAGTGCTTTTTGCGCTGCTTTGCCCAGTTCTTCCGGCGTCATTTTGGGCACGCCGAGGGTAGTGATTGCCCATACGATACCATCAGGCATGACCAGGTCCCATTCCTTGGAATAGAGATAAACGCCGGGGTTAATATAGCCGATTCTGGCTCGCCAACCGTGCATATTAATCTCCTTTGGCCTACGGCCTGCAATTATATTGGTGGAATTAGGGGCATTGTAGCATAGCTGCAGCGGGACTTCTACATCAGTTTTACAACTCAACTAAAGCGTGAATTATTTAGTTTCATCCCCGCCATTTGGCTATTGAAATCCTGGCTTGATACATGGATAATGCCTGAGTAAGCCCGCGTAGCTTCCCTGCCAAATCTTATTTTTCGGAGGGTTATTTTAGAATGATCGGAAATTCCATGCTTATAGATTTTGAACACCATCTCTACCTGCCGGAACAGACGGTACCCGGCAAAA
>JANYKH010000026.1 GCA_025358235.1 Chloroflexota bacterium | reverse complement strand
TTTCAGCCGGCAGCGTGTGCCGCGCCTCGAGCGGCGTGTGCGACGTCGCGGAGACATGCAACGGAACTAGCGATCTGTGCCCGTCCGACGGGTTTGCGGCGCCGACGGTCGAATGTCGCGCAACCAACGGAAGCTGCGACGTGGCCGAAATGTGCACCGGGACGGGTGCCGCTTGTCCCGCCGACGGCTTCGTTCCTCAAGGGGGCGGATATTCTGCTGGTCGCCCAGTGCGCCGGTTTTGCCAGTCCGTCTTTCCACAAGGATTTTCTGAAGGGCCGGGCGCTGTTGATAGCCTGCCCCAAGCTGGATAATTTCCAGGCGCACCTGGCCAAACTGACTGAAATAGTGCGGGTTGCCAAACCAGCCAGTCTTACGGTAGTGCACATGGAAGTGCCCTGCTGTTCCGGATTGATGTATATGGCCCAGCAGGCCATTGAAGCCGCCGGAACCCAGACGCCGCTGAATGAGGTGGTGATGGGCGTGCAGGGTGAGATTCTGGAAGAGAGCATTTGCAGCTAGTTTTGGTACAGGTCGGGCAGGTTTCAAAACCCGTCCGGGTGGTTCCAGAATTATTATTATAGCCTGATGCGCTAACGCGCTTAATGTCCCCTCACCTTTCATCCTCAGAGGTATTGATTTAGATGTTTAAGGGGCGAGGACAACAGATTAATCTTTTGTATCGAAGTCAAATTCAAAGTTCATCCATTCTCTCTCGCCCCGCCAGGGGAGAGAGTTAGAGTGAAGGGTCGATTTTGGGTTCTTCGGTTTGTCCGAATGAAAACCAGAAAGGGAGAAATTCAGTTTGCGGTCTATTTTCGATAAATTAGACGCTGAAAAGACCAAAGATATCAGGGTGCTGCGGGACTTTGTGGCAGTCTACTGCAGGGAAAATCACAAGAATGCCAGTAGTGCCCTTTTTGCAATGCCCGGCGCGGAAACCGCGATGGGGACTAAAGAAATCCGGCTTTGCGCGGACTGTTCAAAGCTGCTGAGCCATGGCATCGCCAAACGGCTGAGGTGCCCGTATGATCCCAAGCCCGTCTGCCGCAAGTGCAAGACACACTGCTATGCCCCCGGTTACCGGGAAAAAATGCGCGGGGTGATGAAATTCTCCGGGATGTACCTGGTGCGGCACGGACGGCTGGACCTGCTGCTGCACTATTTGAAATGAAAGAAATTCATACGCATTTTGGGGAGCCTTTCTCGGTGAGGTTGGGAAGGGTGGGTGTTAATAAATCCATATGCGCTTTAGCGCTTAACGACCCCTCACCTTTGATCCTCTGAGGTATTGGTTTAGCTGTTTAACGGGCGAGGGCAAGAGTTTGGTAAAAAGTCAGCGAATGGGCCGATTTCTGCTTACGCGATAAAAGAAAATCCCCTTATCAGATTGAAAAAGGGGATTTAAAACGGCACGAGAAAAATTTTAGCCGAATTTATGGCTGATGCCGAAGCCGCCTCGGGGGTAATTCCAATCGATGTTCAGCTTGGGGCAGGCGATGCGGCAGGAACCGCACTCCAGGCAGCCCTCATAGTTGACCATGATGCAGCCGTCTTCCAAACGGTAAACGTTGGCGGGACACAGATTCAGGCAAGGCTGATCTTCACACTGTTTACACTTGTCCGCATCCGTAATTTTCAGGTGGCTTTCTTCTTCAACCCTGAACCGGTCTAAAAACAGCTTGTCTTCGATTTTCATAAGATTATTTTACCGCCCTGAATCCGGACCACATCAAACGAACGAACCTGGGAATACCCATGTCCTTACGCAGCTTTTTAATAATTTTATCCTGTTTGGTCTTTTTGCTTTCAGCGTTGACCGTCAGCAGTTCCCGTCCGCCAAACTGCACGATTTCCGGCATGGTCTCGAAGATTTCCTTGTGGTCATACAGGAAGCCGCCAAAGCCGCGGTATTTCTTCATGTCCTGGAGAATCTTGGATTCGGACAATTTAGTGTTATAGGCGGAGAGTGATTTAGCGGAGAAATCGCCCGTTTTCATGGCCTCGATGATAGTATCCGCGGCCATCTTGCCGGAAAGCATGGCGAGGTTGGAGCCTTCGCGGTGGGGGGCGTTAAAGAGCATGGCGGAATCGCCCGCGATCAGATAACCGTCCCCGTAGAGTTTGGGCATGGTGTCATAGCCGCCTTCCGGCAGCCAGTGGGCGGTGTATTCCAGGGATTTGCCGCCGGCGATTAACGGGGCGACCATGGGATGCTTTTTAAACGTCTCGATGAGATCGTAGGGTTTTAATTTCGTTTTGGAGAAATCAGCGAGGTTAGCGCCGAGGGCGAGGGAGATCGAGGCCTTGTTGGTGTACAGCACGCCGACGCCGTCCATGCCCCCCGCCACCGCCCCCAGAATCTCCGTCGTCACGCCGTTGCCATCAGAAACGCCGAAACGCTGGTCGATAATTTCAGGAGCGAGTTCAATGACTTCTTTCACGGCCAGAGCCACATGCTCCGGTTTGACGTCCGGGCGGAACCCGGCGGTGACGGCCAGTCTGGAGTTCACGCCGTCCGCAATCAAAACCACTTTGGCGTGAATATCGCCGTCAGCGCGCCCGGTCTGGACTCCTGTCACCCTGCCGTTCTCACGGATTAAGTCGAGAACCACGGTGGCAGGCACAATGAGAGCGCCTTTTTTGCGGGCCTGATCCGCATACCAGCGGTCGAATTTGGCGCGGCCAACAGTGAAAACATTCTGTTTGCGTTCTCCGGCGAAAATCGAATCACGGTAGCCGACGCTGATGCCGGCCTCTTTGGAAAGGTACCAAATGCGAGATTCGATGATATTGCGTTCAATGGGGAAGCCGGGAATTTTGGTGAAATCAGGCAGAATCTGGCCCAGGTCATGCCCATAGAGCACGCCGCCGGACATATTCTTGGCGCCCGGATATTCGCCGCGTTCAACGACGACGGTTTTAATCCCGGCGTTGGCCAGGGTTATGGCCGCGGAAATGCCGGCCGGACCGGCGCCGACGATGGCTACATCAAAAGTCTCGTTCACGCCTGGCTTCCTTTAAGATTTGATTGAGGTTTGTTTTTTAATTGGGATGATCTGGCTTCGAAACCCTTAATTAACTCGGGGATGATCTGTTTATAATCCCCGATTAACGAATAGTCTGCTATTTTCACAAGGGGCGCTTCCTTATCGATGTTTATCGCCACGATTTTGCGCGACCCCTGCATTCCTACGAGGTGCTGGACTGCCCCGGACACCCCCACTCCGATATACAACTGCGGGGCGACGGTTTTGCCGGTCTGGCCCACCTGCCTGACGTAAGGAAGTAATCCGGCCTGAATCACCGGCCGGGAACAGGCGAGTGATCCGCCCATGACCTGCGCCAATTGTTCCAGCATAGGGAGGCTCTTGGCATCGCAGGCGCCTTTGCCGGCGACGACCAGCACAGGAGCTTTGGTAATATCAACTCCGCCCGCCTCAGCGGCGCGGGGCAAAAACTCAATCAGTTGCGGCACAGTAATGCCGTCCGCGGAGAAATCCAGCGGGATAATTTCGCCGGAGCGTGCCGGGTCTTTAACCGGCATTTTCATAACGCGGGGCCGTACGGTGCTCATCTGAGGACGGCGGGTGCGGCACCAGATGGTTGCCATAATATTCCCGCCGAAAGTGGGGCGGGTCATCGATAACAGTTTAATATCCGGTTCGATGTCCAGGCCGGTGCAGTCCGCCGTGAGGCCGGTTTGCAACTGAGTGGCGACGACGCTGGAAAGATCGCGGCCGAGGGGAGTCGCGCCGATAAGGACGATTTCCGGCTTCACCTGCTCGCACATGCTGACCAGGGCGCGGCCGTACATTCTGGAAAAATAGGCGGCGAGGACCGGCTTATCCATAACATAGACGGAATCGCAGCCGTAAGCGATGGCTTCTTTGGCGACCTCGCCCACATTGGAGCCCAGGAGCAAACCGATGACTTCGGTCTGTAGTTTATCAGCCAGTTCGCGGGCTTTGCCGGCCAGTTCCCATGAGACGTCAGAGACCTCGCCCCGCACGACTTCAATAAATACGGCGACGCCGTGATATTCAGGTTTTATGTTGGCTTCTGTGCCGGGTTTAACTTCAGCAGCCGGGATTACGGCTTTCTTCTTGCGGATTTTCTCAAAGAGAACGGCATTTGAAGGGCAAACATCGACGCATTTGCCGCAGCCGATGCATTTTTCTGAATCGATGATGGCCACGCCGTTTTCCATGCGGATGGCGTCCACTTTGCATTCGCCGACGCAAAGCTGGCAGCCGATGCATTTGGCTGGGATAATTTCGGCGATATCGCGGCCTTTGGCGTTCTTCGGCAAGTTAAGCGCCCCCTCCCCAGATTTCTTTCACCACTTCCGGCTCTTTCTGGAAAAAGGTGTCCAGAAACTGATTAACGCCATTTCCCTGGGCATCTATCACCGCGCCGCCCGTGCGGGTTTTAGGCGCGAAAATTTCTTTCACGGAGGTGGGGGAACCCTTTAAACCGAGCTGCTCAATATTCGCACCGATGTCCACCGCGCCCCAGACCTTCACTTCCTGGCGGACGGAGCGGACAAGCTCGGGCAGGGAGGCGTAGCGGGGCAGACCAAGTTCCAGTTCCACCGTCATAAGGACGGGGTATTTAGTCTCGATAATTTCACTGCCGCCATCAACTTCCCGTTTGACGCGGATTTTGTCTTTGGAGGCGGAAATGACTTCCGAGATATAAGTGATCTGTTCAAAACCAAGGCGGGTGGCGAGGCCGGGGCCGACCTGGGCGGTATCACCGTCAATGGCCTGTTTCCCGCAAATGACAATATCCACCTGTTCCGTGGCCGATATTTTCTTAACTGCTTGAGACAATGTATAGCTGGTGGCGAGGGTGTCAGCCCCGGCAAAAGCGCGGTCAGAAAGCAAAATCGCTTCGTTAGCACCCACTGCCAAGCAATCACGCAGAGCGGAATCAGCCTGAGGCGGGCCCATAGTGATGACAGTTACTTTACCGCCGTTCTTTTCCGCCAGTTTTACGGCGGCTTCCACAGCGACAATGTCATAAGGATTGCAGATTGATTCCACACCGGTGCGGATGAGGGTATTGGTCTGCGGGTCTATCTTGACCTGGGTGGTGTCAGGCACCTGCTTGATACAGCAAACGATGTGCAATTTACAGAAAATCCCCCTTAGAACAATCGTTATCATAGTACATTCATGATTACCCCGTCAAGGCAAGATAAGTGGTTAAACGACCGATTAAATCATAAAAACACCCTGATTATTTATGTGAAGGTTATTCAGAACAAATTAGGTAGCTGTACGTACATCACGACATGTTTCTGTGACGGTAGAATTGTACTGAGTCTGTGTAGATAAAATGGAGGGCAAAATGAGCTACGTTTACTCTTTTAAAGAAGGCTTCAAAGATAAAGCACAACTCGGGAATAAGGGTGGAAATCTGGTCACCATGGCCGAACTCGGGTTACCGGTACCGCCTGGGTTCGTGGTTGATATCGATGCGTATAAAAATTGGCGTGAGACACATGTCCTGCCGGTGGAAGAAATCCGGGAACAATTAGCCAAATTGGAACAGGAAATGGGACGAAAACTGGGCCAGGGCCTGGAAGTCTCTGTCAGATCATCCGCGCCGGTTTCCATGCCGGGCATGATGGATACGGTACTTAATATCGGCGAATTCAGTCGGGTGATGAACGCGTTAAGGCGAATTTTTGAGTCCTGGGATAATATGCGCGCGGTGGAATACCGCCGCCTCAATAAGATTTCACCCACCCTCGGCACTGCCGCAGTAGTCCAGGCCATGGTCTACGGTAACCGGGACGATAAGTCAGGCACCGGTGTGGTGTTTTCCCGCAACCCCAGCACCGGGGACAAGGGACTTTTTGGGGAATGGCTGCATAAAGCGCAGGGCGAGGATTTGGTTTCCGGCGCCCGCACTCCCCGCCCTATCCAGGAGATGAAAGACGTTTTGCCGGAAGCTTACCAGCAATTGGACAAACATGCCCGCAAACTGGAAGATTTCTTTTGCGACATGCAGGACATTGAATTCACAGTTGAATCCGGGAAGCTGTATATTTTGCAGACCAGGTCCGGCAAGCGCAGCGGTTTCGCTTCGGTAAAACTCGCCGTGGATCTCGTTTCTGAATCGCTGATTACGCGCGAAGAAGCCGTGATGCGGGTCAGCGGAGATGATCTCACAGGCCTATTGCATAAACGGCTAAAACCGGGCAATTATCAGTCGATCGTGAAAGGGCTTAATGCGGCGCCGGGGGCGGCGGGGGGCAAAGTCGTGTTTGACCCCATGGAAGCGCTGGCCGATTCCCGCAAGGGTCTGCACGTAATCCTGGTACGGCCGGAAACTAGCCCGGATGACATCCAGGGGATGGCGGCAGCCGCGGGAATCTTGACTCAGCGCGGCGGGCTTACTTCGCACGCCGCCATCGTGGCACGGGGCATGGGCAAGCCCTGTATCACCGGCGCCGAGGGTATCGAAATCGATATGGCCGCGCATTCTTTTTCCGTGGGTAATCGGACAATCCGGGAGGGTGAAGAACTGACTCTGGACGGTACCACCGGGAACGTTTATCTTGGCCTGTTGCCTCTGGAAGAAGCGAGCCTTACCACCGAACTGGGGGAGTTGATGGGGTGGGCAGACGGGTTTAAACGGCTGGGCGTACGCGCCAACGCGGATACACCGGAAGCCATAGCCCAGGCGCGGATGTTCGGGGCGGAGGGCATTGGTCTGTGCCGCACCGAACGGATGTTTAACGCGCCGGAGCGGCTTTCTGTCATCCGCGAGTTTATCCTGGCCGAAAATCCCGGTATGAGGGCGCAATCCATCGAGCATTTACGTGAACTGCAAACTCGGGACTTTACCACTTTATTCCGGGAACTAAATGGCATGCCGATGATCGTCAGACTGCTGGACCTGCCGCTCCACGAGTTTTTGCCCTCTCTGGATGAGGTTAAGGAAGATCATGTGAGGCAGCGAATCATCGAATTGAAAGAGGTTAACCCGATGCTGGGTCACCGGGGCGTGCGGCTCGCGGTAACCTCCCCGGAGATTTACCTGATGCAGATACAGGCGATAGAGGCGGCTATTGAAGCGGTGCCGGCTAATGTCTCCATCATGGTGCCCCAGGTGGTTACCGCAGAGGAAGCTGTGATCGTTAAGAAACTTTTGCGCGGTTCCAAAATCCGCTTTGGCGTAATGATGGAAACTGTACGGGCCTGCATGAGAGCGGGTAAACTGGCTAAAGAAGTGGATTTTCTCTCATTCGGCACGAACGATCTAACTCAGGCAGTATTCTCTTTTAGCCGAGAAGACGCGGAGAAGAAGTTTTTGACCACTTACCTGCAATTAGGCATCCTGCAGGATAATCCCTTTGAGGTGCTGGACGTAAAAGGTGTGGGACGCCTGATGGAAACGGCGATTTTCTGGGCCCGCCGCGGCAAAAAGAGCATCGAAATAGGGGTTTGCGGCGA
>JANYKH010000022.1 GCA_025358235.1 Chloroflexota bacterium | reverse complement strand
CGGACCTCGCCCCGGAAATCGAGCACCACATGCCGGACTATTCCCTTTATGACGACTATGTGGAGGGCGAAATCGGGCGGGGTATCCGCCCGTCACACTACAGGGATTACCTGGACTATTCAATCGGTTTTGCCACGCGCGGCTGCTTCCGCAAATGCGCGTTCTGCGTGAACCGCAAATATGACCGGGCGGTGCGGCACGCCCCGGTGAAGGAATTTTTTGATCCGGCGCGTAAATATATCTATCTCTGGGATGACAACATCCTCTCGTTTGAAAAATGGCGGGAGGTTTTTGACGAACTGGCGGAGACAGGCCGGCGGTTCCAGTTCAGACAGGGCCTGGATATGCGCCTGATGACCGAAGAGAAAGCTGCCGTTTTAAGCGCGGCCAAATACCGCGGCGACTACATTTTCGCTTTTGATTTCCTTAAAGACCGGGAACTAATCGAGCGAAAACTGAAAATATGGAAAAAATATTGCCGCAAGACCACGAAAATGTACATCCTGTGCGGCTTTGAATCCCAGGGACTGGATGATATTACCGGCATCTTTGAGCGTCTTGTAGTTCTCATGCGCTACCGCTGCATCCCCTATATCATGCGCTATGAGGACTATAAAGCCAGCCCGTATGCCGGAATTTACGTGAACATCGCGCGGTGGTGCAACCAGCCGAACTTTTTCAAGAAGAAAAGCTTCCGCGAATATTGCGAGGTCAACGGAACGAATAGCTCTACCATGCGCTATTTCAGGGAATTTGAAAAAGCCCATCCGGAAATCGCAACGAAGTATTTTGATCTGAAATTTGAGACAATGCCGGTAGGGTTTGATGCTCCAAGTGATAAAGAGGCTGAGAAATTAACCGCGGAAGAAGTCTGAAGGGTGGAAATGGGGTGGGTAAGAGGATTCGAACCTCCGATGACCTGGGCCACAGCCAGGCGCCCTAGACCACTAGGCGATACCCACCACGCAGAATCTATTATATCGGAAAACCGGCACCTGTTCAATTCCGGTTATTTAGCGCTTTAGCTCGACGATGGTGACCCCCGCCCCGCCTTCCCTCGGTTCCCCCGCCCGCAGCGAGTGCACCAGCGGATGATTGCCCAGTTGCCGCCGCACCATCAATTTAAGCGTGCCCGTGCCCTTGCCGTGGATCACTTTGATGCGGTGAAGGCCCTCCAAAAGGGCATCGTTGAGACCGCGGTCAAGTTCCATCATCGCCTCATCCACGGTCATGTGCCTCAGGCGTACTTCGCCTCGCTGCGGCGGCGAGCTGTAATCGTCATAGTCCGGATAATAACCGGGCATCAAAACACCAGCGCTTCGTCGACGGTTACTCTGACGACGTGATTAACCTTAGCATTGCGCTTCGCCAGCATGTCTTTAGACATCTCGTCAAACAATGCGCCGGAAGTAATAATCTCCGCCTTGCCCCAGACGCGGCAGCCTTTTCGGGTCGTCGCGTTAAGGCAGATAATCCCGACTTGCGGATTTTCCTTGATGTTGGCGATGGTCTGCGGCGATCTGATATCGGCAAAGACTAGGTGCTCGTCATCAAGCACCCGCACAGAACCCTTTGGAGAGACGTTAGGTTTGCCCGATTTACCGGCGGTGGCGACCATGGCGGGTCCGCACTCGGCGATAGCCTTTTTAACTTCTTCTGACATTTTCATTGGCGTTACTCCTGACAAATTTCAGGATAGGTTTACCACCAATAATTGTCAAGACAAACCCCGGTTCAGCACCCCTGTCCATTCTGATGGAAAGAACTAATTTTTGGTGATTTCTGAGCGCGGGCAGAACCCATTTTCAATTGACATCCCCGAGCGCGGTCTTGTAAACTCAAAATAAGCCCCGGAAATTTCAGCCGCAAGGGGGTTCGCATGATTTCCATTGAAACAGCCGCCACAGAATTAGCCGTTCTATTTAAAAAGTCCGGCGCCGATTATATTGAAGCGCGTTTGGAAGAAGGCCGCAGCAGCAATATCTCTTACCGCGGCCGGGAACTGGAATCAGTTGGCCGTTCCATCGTTTCGGGGGGGAACCTCCGAGCGCTGGTCAAGGGGGGCTGGGGTTTTGTCAGCTTTGACAGCCTCGACGATCTGCCCTCTAAAGTTCAGACCGTGGTCAGCCAGGCCAGGTTCGTGGGCAAAGAAAAGAGCAACCTCGCGCCGATTCCCGTGACCCATGAATCCGTCCTTCGGAATGATACGGGTTCGGTAGACCTGCCCCTCGCCCGTAAAAAGGCGTTGTGCGACCGTTATAACGACATTATCTGGCAGACCCCCAGCATCCAGACGTCCAACGTCGGGTTCGGGGACGGCTTCAGGAAAACCCTTTTTATGAACTCCGAAGGTACCCGCATTATCCAGGACCGCGCCGATTGCACGCTCCGTGTTAACGCTATTGCGGCGAAAGACGGGGAAGTGGAACAGGTAGGCCTGAGCATGGGCAGCACCGGAGACATCAGCCAGTTGGAAAACCTGGACGTCCAGGTGAAGGATATGGCGCAGCACGCCGTCGGTCTCCTTTCCGCCCCCCGCGCCAAAGGCGGCGAATATACCGTCGTGCTGGACCCCATTCTGGCAGGGGTATTTGTCCATGAAGCATTCGGACACCTGTCAGAATCCGATTTCGTTTATGAAAACGACCGCATGAAAGACATCATGGTCCTGGGCAAGGTCTTTGGGAGCAAGGAACTTAATATCGTTGATACCGCCACCCTGCCCGGCCTCCGTGGCAGCTTTAAATATGACGACGAAGGTACGCCCGCGGTTAAAACCTACATTATTAAAGAAGGGACACTGGTGGGCCGCCTTCA
>JANYKH010000014.1 GCA_025358235.1 Chloroflexota bacterium | reverse complement strand
AAATCTGCCGCGATGTCTACCGGCACGGGGAAGGACATGATGATATTAAGGGGGTTCTTGGCATCATCCGGCTTGGGGGGCTGCTGATATATGTAGCTAACCTGCGTTCCGGTAAGGCAGCAAGCAGTTAAACCGAATTTGCGAACCTCGTCCCAGAAGCGGCTGGCGCTGAATTTCTCCGCGACGACCGATTTGCCGCCAACAGCCAGGGGGCAGAAAATGCCGTGAATCTGGCCCATGATGTGATAGAAGGGCAGGGTAGCGTAGAATACGTCATTCGCGCCTTCGCTCATCAGCTTGGTAAGCAGTTCGCCGCCGGCCATAAAGTATTCCTGGCTCAGCATGACGCCCTTGGGATTGCCCGTAGTGCCTGAAGTATAAAGCAGGCAAGCGAGATCGGTATTGGAAATGTAAGTGTCAATGGGGTCAGCCTTGGCGGCCATTAATTTACTGAAGTTCAAAACCTTCCACAAAGTGGATTCTTTGCTTTCGCCATTGACGATGAGAGTGGTGATCTTGGGAACCTTGCTCCGCATCGCTTCAAGCTGGGCGACGGTATCCGCTTCGAGGACCAGAATGGAAGCTTCAGAGTTGTTAATAATGTGGGCTATCTGGTCTTCCTGAAGCTGGGTGTTGACAGGCACAAAAACGGCGCCAATCTTAAAGGCGCCAAACAATGAATAAATTCCTTCCATGTCATTGCGCATGAGGGTGCAAATTTTATCACCCTTTTTGACTCCGAGATCGCTAAGTCCGTTAGCTACCCGGTTGGAGTTCGCATCTACTTCTTTATAGGTGACATTTTTGTCGCCGTAGACGAAGAAGACCTTCTGGGGATGGGCTTTTGCTTGCTCGGATAGGACCGCACCGCAATTTCTTACGCTGGCCATTTCCTATCTCCTTAACTTGAAATTATTATACGGAATTTGGGGGAGTTTTGAGGTGTATTCAGATTTGTAATATCATATATGATAAACACACATGACCAACGTGAATCTTACCAGACCGCTCGTTCCCTTGTCAAGGGAAAATGGCTGCCTGGTTTCTCTGAAACAGATCATGTATTCATGTGAAGTATATAAAACATTTTCAGGGATGTATTTATCCCGTTTCGGGCATAGTTCCAAACAGGTTCTTGATATGGCATTGGACTATATGATATTCTTATATGACTTTCAAAATATAGAATCCCCGAAATCTCTCGAATCTAATATCTAAGGAGGCACCAGTGATTGCACGGGACCTGAGAGAATGGATTGAACAACTCAAAAAAGAAGGCGACCTTCTATCCCTGCCCAACGAAATAAAACTTGAGCCTGACATGGGCGCCATCGGCAAGGCTATCTGCGATCTGCAAGGACCCGGCGTCCTGGCGGAAAAAGTCTACGGCTATGATAATGCCAGAGTCGCGATCGGCCTTTGCGCCGCTTTTAGACGCTCGGCGATGGCCATGGGCTTGCCGAAGACCGCCAGCTTCAAGGAAATCAAGACCAAGTGGCGTGAGACCTTCACCAAGTATCCGATGAAGCCGCGCATGGTCACGGACGCTCCCTGTAAAGAAAATATCCGTATCGGTGATGACGTCAACCTCTTCAATTTCCCCGTACCCCGCCTCAACACCAATGACGCTTCCTTCTACTTCACCAAGACGATGTGCATCACCAAGGATCCCAATTCAGACTGGCTGAACATGGGCATGTACCGAGTGATGATTCTGGACCGCAACCACACCGGCTGCATGATCCAGCACTTCCAGCATGCCATGAGCCACTACGCCGCCGCCAAGAAACTGGGCAAACCCCTGGAAATGGTTATCGCCTACGGCGCAGCCCCCAACCTCCCCATCGTCTCCGGTAGCCCGATTCCCTGGGGCTGGAACGAATTTGAATTTGCCGGCGCCCTCCGCGGCGAACCGGAAGAACTGGTCATGGCTGAAACCGTTAACCTCCCAGTCCCCGCCCGCGCCGAACTTATCATCGAAGGCGAACTGAGAGAACCCGGTGTTCTGGAAGGGCCTTTCGGCGAATTCGCCGGCAGCTATTCCACTACCTATATGACTCCCGTGTTCCATGTGAAGGCGGTCACTTACCGCAATAACCCCATTATGGACCATCTTTATATCGGCAGAGGCCGCACCGAGACCGACTACATGACTGACCTGGCGTCCCTTTCCTCCATCGAGCAGGAACTGATTCCCCGTTTCCCCGAAATCACTGAAATCGCGTTCCTTTCACCCAAGTGGCTGAACGTCGTCGTGCAGGGGAAATGGAGCCATCCCGGCCAGCCCATCAAGGTCATGGCTGCCGTCTGGGGCGCCCGTTCCCTCATCAACGCCAAGATGGTTACAATCGTCGATGAAGATATCGATCCGTGGGATGCGCAAGACGTCATGTGGGCTATCGGCGCACGCTCACAGGCTGATATCGATGTTTACACGATGCCCGGCTCGTTTGCTTCCCTCGATCCCTCCCACAACGCGAATGGCATGTCCTGCACCTTCGGCATAAACGCGACCAGGACGGTTGCCGATCACCCCCGCCACCAGTATGTGGATTATGTAACGCCCCGCAAGGAAACCGCGATGTGGAAAGACAATCTTAAGAAGTGGATGCAAGGAGGCAGCTATTAATGAATACCCTGCTTTGCCCGCGCTGCGATTCCCCCAAGACCGAAAAAGTATCCGATTCCCCGGTCAAGGGTAAGTTTGAAGTTTTCAAATGCAACAATTGTAATTTTGTCTGGCGGTCAACTGAGGACCTTACCGGCATTGCCAAGAACCTCGAGTATTGGAAGAAGACGGTAAACATGTCCATGATCAGCCACGGCAAAACCGAATAACTTTTCTGAAATAAATCAAAGAGGGGGGCACACCAGCCCCCCTCTTCTCTTAATACCCCGAATAATACCACCAACAAATACAATCTTAATTTGTTGCCAAATCTACCAGTAAACTATATAACCGGTAAATAAATTTTTTTGGTTATGACGCGAATTTGCCCTAGTGATTGTCACATGTGTCAGTATTTTGTGCTAGAATAAAAACAACATTTTAAAACGCTGATTAAAAGAAGGGATAAAATGCGAGTTCCTCGCCCGTCAGATGATGTAGAACGCAGTATGGATGAACAGAAAGAGCTTTACAGCCTGTGGCGGCTCTTTACCAAGACCAGGCAGGCTATCTGGAAAGCCAGCTCAAAAGAGTTAGCCCGCTACGGGATTACGCCGG
>JANYKH010000305.1 GCA_025358235.1 Chloroflexota bacterium | reverse complement strand
TAGCCCAGCCGTTTAATTTGACCTCATCCTGTTTGTAGGCCAGTTTGTGGCCGGCGGCTACGTTGATCTGCTCTTTAACGATATCGATGCCGGTGACCATCTCAGTCACCGCATGTTCAACCTGAATGCGGGTATTAGCCTCCAGGAAATAGAACTTGCCCTGCGAGAACAGGAATTCTATTGTCCCAGCGCCCTCGTATTTTACGTAGCGGGCAGCACGGGCGGCGGTCTCGCCGATTTCCGCTCGGAGTTCCGGTGTCAGGGCAGGTGAGGGGCATTCCTCAATGATTTTCTGGTAGCGTCTCTGGATGGAGCATTCCCGCTCGCCCAAATGGATAACATTGCCGTGTTGGTCCGCCATGATCTGAAATTCGATGTGGCGGGGATGGGGAAGGTATTTCTCGATGTAGATATCCGTAAGGCCGAAAGCGCTGGCGGAAATAGCGCGCGCGGCGTCCATCGCGTTCTGTAGTTCCTGTTCAGTATTCACGACAGTCATTCCGATACCGCCGCCGCCGCCGGAAGGCTTAATAATCACGGGAAAACCGATTTCGCGAGCGATTTCGCGGGCGCTGCCGAAATCCAGAACCAATCCTTCAGTACCGGGAACCGTGGGCACGCCGGCCTTTTTCATTTCCTGGCGGGCCGCCACCTTATTGCCGAACAATTCCAGCACATGGCTGGAAGGACCGATAAATTTTATACCTTCTTTTTCGCAGGCATAGGCAAAGCTGGGATTTTGCGCCAAAAAGCCGTAGCCGGGGTGAATGGCATCGGCATGGCATTCTTTAGCGACAGCGATAATCTTGGGAATATTGAGATAACTTTCGGAGGCAGGAGCCGCACCCAGAAAGAAAGCCTCGTTGGCATACTTGGTAAAAAGAGCCGTCTCATCCGCGGCGGAGTATACCGCCACAGAAGAAATACCCATTTCACGGCACGCGCGCATCACGCGAATGGCGATCTCGCCCCGGTTGGCCACCAATATTTTATTTATCTTATTTACCATTTGTATCCAGTACCATCAAGACGTCATTGGAGTTGACCAGTTCGCCTTCGTATACCAGGACTTCTTTGACAACCCCGTCCATGCTGGAACGTACTTCGTTCTGCATCTTCATGGCTTCGATCATCAGCAGCACGTCGCCGGATTTAACCTTTGCTCCAACCTTGACCTTAACACCGAGAATCATGCCCTGCATCGGGGCCACCACGGCGCCCTTGGGCTTTTCCGCCGGCTGCCGGGGCTTATCCACGGAGACGGTTTTGCCCATCACCGATGATATTTTCACGTTGAAGACCTCGCCGTCCACATCTACCGCGAATTCCATCGGCAGATCAGCCACAGGGGCGCTGGCCGCCGGAGCAGCAACGGCGCAAGGCATGGCCTCTTCTTTGGATTCGCCGCGCAGGAACTTTACCGCCACCTGGGGATAAAGCGCGTAGGTGACTACATCCTCATCACTATGAATAATTCCTAACTTCTGGCCCTCGGTTTTGGCTTTTTCCATTTCCGGTTTCAGCATGTCAGCCGGGCGTACCGTAATGGCTTTTTCATCGCCGATAACCAGTTTTCTGATTTCTTCGTTTATCTCTGCCGGAGGCCGTCCGTACTGCCCCAGCAGGTAAGCTTTTACTTCCTGGGTTACCTGCTTGTAGCGGGAGCCGGAGAGAACGTTAAGCACGGCCTGAATCCCCACGATCTGGCTGGTGGGGGTAACCAGGGGCGGGTAGCCGAGGTCCTTTCTTACGCGGGGAATTTCCGCCATGACCTCACTCATTTTATCGAGAGCGTTCTGCTCCCGGAGTTGACTGACGAGATTGGATATCATCCCGCCGGGTATCTGGTGCAGCAGGACGTTAACGCTCGGCCGGGTAACCTCTGCCGTGAAATAGGGGCGGTATTTGGCGGTTAAAGCGGCAAAGTATTCGCCGATTTCATAAAGTTTTTGTAAATCCAGGCCGGTGTCATAAGGCGTGTCTTTAAGGGCGGCCACGATACTCTCGGTGGGTGGCTGGGAAGTGCCCCACCCCATGGCAGAGAAGGCGGTATCCAGAATGTCTACCCCGGCTTCTGCTGCGGCCTGATAGCTGAGAGGCGCCATGCCGCTGGAGCAATGACTGTGCAGGTCAAGCGGAATGGATATTTTCTTTTTAATCGCTTTAACGAGATCGCGGGCGGCGGGGGGTGAAATGAGACCGGCCATGTCCTTGATACAAATCGAATCACAGCCCAGGCTCTCCAGCTTCTGGGCGAAATCAGCAAAACTATCGACGGTATGAACCGGGCTGGTAGTGTAAGAAATCGCGCCCTGGGCATGACCGCCGTACTTTTTCACGGTCTTGATGGCCAGTTCCAGGTTCCTGATATCATTCAGGGCGTCAAAAATCCTGAATACGTCGACGCCGTTTTTGACCGAAAGGCGGATGAATTCCTGAAGGACATCATCAGCATAGTGCCGGTAGCCTACCAGGTTTTGCCCGCGGAGGAGCATTTGAAGGCGAGTGTGCTTAGCCTTAGAGCGAATTACGCGCAGCCTTTCCCAGGGATCTTCGTTAAGGTACCTGAGGCAGGCATCGAAAGTTGCCCCACCCCAAACTTCCAGGGAGAAAAACCCCACCTTGTCCATCTCTTCGATGACTGGGAGCATGTCCCGGGTGCGCATCCTGGTGGCGATGAGCGATTGATGGGCGTCTCTAAGAGTGGTGTCCGTGATTAAAATTGCCATAGAGCCTCACTCGTCTTTAATACCAAACCCTTGCGGGTACACTTACGCTAATATTTTCCGGATTTTCAATGGTGAAGAAAGTAAACTCCGTCTTGAGCCGTTTCTAATGGTCCCGGCTCTTGAGGAAAGCACTAGTATTAGTGAGAAATGGCAGAATATCGAGGATATTAAAAAGCATAC
>JANYKH010000297.1 GCA_025358235.1 Chloroflexota bacterium | reverse complement strand
TGGCCGGTTTCTTTGAATATGATTTGTTGTGAAAAAGTCACAGGTATTTTTGCTTTGAGATCTCCACGCCATTCCAGACTACCCGTTAATAAATTCGCTCCTGCTGGTAATTTGATCTGCGCTGATGTGTTTGGCCTATCCTTTACCGATGTAACAGTGCATATTAAGTCAGCTGGTTGATTCAACAATGCAGGCTTTTCCATAGACAATTTAACTCCAAGCGGGGGAGATGGTGGAATTGTCGTGAAAGCTGTCGGAGACGCTGAAGCAGACGCTGAACTCTCTTTTGGGGTTTCGGATTTTCCTGCTGTATAAGGGGAAGCTGGTATTGAGGGGTTCACATTCGTTGAACGGGTGACCTCGCTTGAACAGCCTGGCAATAAGAGCGCGAATCCTAAAACGGTTGTTAACAACAGTTTAAATTTACCCATAAAACCTCCTGACTAGAACGATATCAGGATGTAATTCCACGATGATTGTACTAGGACATTTGCCACAAAACAAGTCTCATTTATGAAGTAGGAAAACAATTGTTCTAAGTGATATAATGACGCTCAGGTTTGTTACTAGATAAGAAAGACGCCTACACCTACCTGGCTCTGAAAGTCGTTGCAACTCCAGAAGGCGTAGACGTCAAAGGTTACCTTGATCCGGGTACTTTACAGCCTAAATCGTGCCTAATCACCACTGGACGAACATCGGCATCACTACGTGGGTGTACTTCTCATCGCCGACTGGTCTGATAACGCCGGGGCTGGACGGATTGGTGGTTTCCAGCGCTACTTCCTGCGTCTTGAGCACCGCGAGGACATCGGATAGATAACGGCCGTTGAACGCGATCTTGGCGTCCTGGCCTTCAACCTTGGCATCCAGTTCGCCCATATTCTCGTTCTCTTCAGAACGGGCGCTAATCATCAGCTTACCCACCCCCATCTCCCCACCCGGCGTTACCATCAGGCGCACGATGCCGCTGCCGTCACGGGCAAAGATGGCCGCGGTCTTGGTAGCCCGCAGGAATGAGTCTACGCTCACCACGATGCGGCTGGTAAAGCTCTTGGGGATAAGCTGGGAGTAATTGGGGAACGATCCCTGTACGAGCTGGCTGACCAGTTCCAGGTCCTTGAGGCGGAACAGCGCCTGGGTCTTGTTGGAATTTACAAGCATTTCTATTGGCTCGGATTCGTCCCCGCTGAGGCGGTTCACTTCAGCGAGGGTCTTGGCCGGGATAATAACTTCCATTTTGTCTTTAACGGGTTCGGCGGCGGAAAGGGTCGATACTGCCAGGCGGAAACCATCGGCGGCCGCCAGGGTAACCTCACTGCCTTCGAAACGGGCATCTACACCGGTCAGAACCGGTCTTGATTCATCGGTTGCAGCGGCGAAAACCACCTGGTTGATGGCGATGCGCAGTGCTTCGGCTTCAACCTTAACGGAAATGCCGTCCACGATGCCTGGGATGGGCGGGAAATCCTTGGCGTCCATGCCGCTGATGCGGGCTTCCTGCCGGAGGCATTTTAATTGCAGGGCTTTGGTCTTGGCAGAAACGGAAAGATCAATCCGGTCCTGGGGCAGCGCGCTCACAAATTCGGTGAGCAGCTTGGCCGGTACCGTAATGGAACCCTCTTCTTCAATCTTCGCGCCGATCCAGCAGGTGATAGCCATTTCGAGGTTGGTGGCGACGAGTTTCAGACGTCCCTGGTCGGTAGCCAGCAGCACATTCTGCGTTATCGGTAACGGCGTCCGTACACCCACGGCCCGCTGAATGAGTCCGAGTCCGCGGCTAAGGTTTTCCTGAAGGCAGGAGAGTTTCATATTTTACCCCCAATAAAATCATAATCAGGATGCCGCCCTTTGCAGGCTGGCATCTTTTAAAGTCCCTAAGTATACAATAATTGTCAGGGGGCTTCAAGCAGAATCAAACCGCTTTTACCACCGCTTTTTTTGATTAAGCGGATGCTCTGAACGGTCATGCCGCGGTCAACCGCCTTGCACATGTCATAGACCGTTAACGCAGCCACGGAAACCGCCGTCAATGCTTCCATCTCCACACCGGTTTTCCCGGTGCAGCGGACGGTGCCAGTTATCTGAATCGTATCCGGCTCGATGATTTCAAATTCCACGCCGACTTTGGATAACAACAACGGATGGCAAAGGGGGATGAGAGTGGGGGTCTGTTTTGCGGCCATGATTCCGGCAATCTGCGCTGTGGTCAGGACATCCCCTTTCTTGACCTGCCCCTGCCGGATGAGCTTCAGAGTGGCCGGCTGCATCTTGACGATGCCCCGCGCCACCGCTTCCCGCACTGTATCCGCCTTGTCCGAAACGTCAACCATATTGGGCTTGCCCTGTGCATCGAGATGGCTCAATTTGGGGGCGGGTTCGGCGGCTTTGGGCTTTTTGGGAATCACTTTAGTTTGCCCTCTTTGGTGCGTTCTTTCAGCCGCATTTCACGGCGGGCCTGCGCCTCACAGTTGCGGCGGATTTCTTCTTCGGTTTCCAGAATCAGGGGCGGCAATTGAATGGGCCGGCCGTCCGGACCAAGCGAGACATAGGTGATATAAGCAGAAGCGGTGTGCCGGATGACGCCGGTCTTGATGCTTTCCGCTTCGACTCTTACGCCGACTTCCATCGAGGTGCGGCCGACAAAGTTGAGACTGGCTTTCAGCGTTAAAAGGTCGCTGACATAGACCGGATGGTGAAAATCCAGCCGGTCGATAGAGGCTGTTACCGCGCTGGTTCTGGCATGGCGTATCGCCACGAGACCGCCGGTGGTGTCTATCAATTTCATGATAACGCCGCCATGCACGTTACCGGAGTTATTGGTATCCTGAGTAGTCATGAACTGGGTAATCGTTGTGGCGCTTTCTTTGACTGTTTTTCCTTCCACCATGATTTATTCCCTTCCTATCTGAAATTTCTTTCTGAGATCTTTCGCCGGGCCCGATACCCCGGCCATAAAATCCCCGAGGGCAAAATAGGCATTGGTGCCCGTGGCGTATATCATGGGCTGAATCTTGGCGATATCCGCCTTGCCTTCAGTGATATATTTATTTTCCACAAAGGTCTCGACAACCTTGCCAACGAATAACGTGTGCGCGCCGAGTTTTAGGGTGTGAACTACCTCGCATTCCAGGTTCACGGCGCACTGCTCGATCATGGGCGCGGACTCCAGCTTGCCGTAAAATATATCCAGGCCGCAAGCTTCCGCCTTATTAATTTTCCGCCCGGTGGTCGTGCCGCAGAAGTCAGTCTCGATGATCAGGCCCTTGGGCGGGACATTAACGGAAAATGTCTGACTTTCTATGACTCCATCATGGATATAGCGTTCCGCTCTTAAAGCGATGCTCACCATCGGCGGATCGGAACAGGCCACGCCGCCCCACGCGATCGTCGTGAAGTTCGGTTTGCCGTCCACGATAGCGCCCACGATCAGTACCGGCGCCGGATACATAAAGGGTTTAGGGCCGAAAGTAGTTTTGGGCATTGCGGACCTCCCTGATGACCTGCTTCCTGCATTTTAAACGAAGTTGAGGGGTGGG
>JANYKH010000175.1 GCA_025358235.1 Chloroflexota bacterium | reverse complement strand
CTATGGTGCAGGGGACGGTAGGGGAGGGGTGGGAGTTCCGGGATGACACATGGCTCTTCTCTGATTATGAAATTTTTGGGGTCGCCAAGCAGCAGCGCATTGTCAAGCGCCGCCCGGTCGCCCGCCATAAGCTATTTGTTGACATAACACCTGGCGACTATGTCGTCCATATTGAACACGGCATCGCCAAATTTACCGGCGTAGCCACCATGACCGACCAGGGCGGCCAGCGGGAATATTTAATACTTCAGTACGCTTCCGGGGACAAACTCTACGTCCCAAGCGAACAAATTGACCGGCTGGACCGGTATATAGGTGCGGATGACAAGGCGCCGGTTTTGAGCCGCTTAAATACTCATGAATGGCTGATCACGCGCAAGAAAGCCAAGGAAGCCGCTGAAGGACTGGCGGTTGAACTGCTGGAATTATATGCCGCCCGGGAGGCCGCCCCGGGGTACGCCTTTTCCAAAGACACCATCTGGCAACAGGAACTGGAGGGTTCGTTTCCTTACGTCGAGACCGCCGACCAGATTGAAGTCATGAAAGATGTCAAAGCGGACATGGAGAAACCGAAACCCATGGACCGCCTGGTATGCGGTGATGTGGGTTACGGCAAGACCGAGATTGCCGTCCGTGCCGCTTTCAAGGCGGTTATGGATGGCAAACAGGTGGCTATCCTGGTACCGACTACAGTCCTGGCGGAACAGCATTACATTACATTTACCAACCGCATGAAAGCCTTTCCGGTGACGATCGCATCCCTTAGCCGTTTCAAGTCCCACAAAGAACAGAAAGAGGTTATTGATAAACTGGCGGAAGGGACTGTGGATATTTGTATCGGCACCCATCGCCTAATTCAAAAAGATGTCGTGTTTAAAGACCTGGGCCTCGTCATCGTCGATGAAGAGCAGCGCTTTGGCGTGGCTCATAAAGAATATTTAAAGAAAAAGCGGCAAGAGGTTGACGTGCTGACGTTAAGCGCCACTCCAATTCCCCGCACTCTCCACATGTCACTAACCGGGGTACGTGATATCAGCACTATCGAGACTCCGCCGGAAGAACGCCTGCCTATCAAAACCTTTGTCGCCGAGTTTGATGACCACGTTATCCGGGAGGCCATACTACGTGAAGTAGAACGAAACGGCCAAATATTCTTCGTTCATAACCGGGTACAGAGTATCGGCTACCTCGCCGCTCAGCTTAAAGAGTTAGTCCCTGAAGCCAGGTTTATTATCGGACACGGGCAAATGCCGGAAGAGAAACTGGAAAACGTCATGTCATCTTTTGCCCGCTTAGAAGCAGATGTCCTCCTCTGCACCACAATAATCGAGTCCGGGCTGGATATGCCCAACGTCAACACCGTCATCATCAACCAGGCTGATAAAATGGGTCTGACCCAGTTATATCAGTTGAGGGGCAGGGTAGGGCGGGGCGCCAATCTGGCATACGCCTATCTGCTTTATGAGAGAGGCAAACGTTTAACCTCTTTAGCCCAGAAACGTTTGCAGACCATTTACGAGGCCACTCAACTTGGGGCGGGGTTCAATATCGCCATTAAAGATCTTGAAATAAGGGGCGCCGGTACCCTTTTGGGGCACCACCAGAGCGGGCAGATTAGCGCCGTCGGTTTTAGTCTCTACACTCGTTTGTTGGCTGAAGCAGTTGAAGAACTGAAGGCTAAGAAAGCCGGCGAACTTAGCGAGATGCCGCACAAATTGCCCGAACCACGCATTGATTTGCCGCTGGATTCCTATATTCCGGAACGATACGTCCCGGACCTTAACAGTCGTTTGGATATCTACCGGGAACTGGCTCACGCGGTAACCTATGATGATGTGGACAATGTCACGCAATCCCTTATTGACCGGTATGGTCCGTTCCCTGAAGAAGTAAGGAACCTGGTCTATTCCGTTCGTATCAAAATACTTGCCGCCAAAGCCCGTGTGGAGGCGATTGAAAAACAGGATGGGCGTATTACTATTCGCCTGCTCCAGGGACTTGTGGTGAACCGTGAAAGACTCCTGCCGTTTAGGGACCGGGTGCGAATCGGCACTAGCCAGGTCAGCCTGAGTCAGGAACAAAACGGCAAGCAGTGGCGAATTGTTTTAGAAGAAGTGCTGGCACGCATCGCTTAAAATCCGCTTTGTATTTGATATGGTAGTATTATTAATAACCGGAGTTAAGAGGGTGTTTTGAGGATAGGGGCTTTCCAGGTAAATGAACCGTTGACGGAACTGCGTGAGCCGCATTGTATCGCGATGCTGCGCCCCTGGATAGATGTAGGGAACGTCGGCGGTCTCACTCTGGCCTGGATGGAAAAAGCGCTGCATGCCAAAGAACTGGCATCCCTTGCCCGCCCCGCCCTCTATTATGATTTTACCCGGTATCGCCCCGCCGTATATTACAAAGAAGGAGAATCACACCTGGCGATTCCCAATACCGTGTTGAACTACGCCCGCGGCACTGACCATGACTTTTTATTTTTACACATGCTTGAACCGCATATGCTCGGTGATGAATTCACTGATTCGGTGACCGCACTGCTGCAACAATTGGGTGTGCGCCGTTATATTCTCATCGGCAGCATGTATGATATGGTGCCGCACACACGGCCTGTTCTGGTCACCGGCCGAGCCTTTGGCGAAAATGCTCGTGCTGTTTTAAAACGAGCCAACATTGACGTCAGCCATTATGAAGGCCCCACAACCATCACCTATTTGATCTCACAACAGGGACAAAAAGTTGGGATGGAAACCATGTCTCTGATTGCCCATTTGCCGCAGTATACAGAAGTTGATGATGATTTTCTCGGTCTTAGCCGTTTGATGGAGATCCTGAGTAGTTTCTACGATGTGCCCGTAGACAGCGCTATCATCAAAGAAGCC
>JANYKH010000150.1 GCA_025358235.1 Chloroflexota bacterium | reverse complement strand
GGCGGCGCCCGCATCCAGGACGGAGTCGAGGGTCTGGTAGCCTACGGCGAAATCTTCAAACGGAACGTCTGGGCTTCGGGTTACATTCCTCAGATTTGCGCCATTCTCGGTCCCTGTGCCGGCGGCGCGGTCTACTCTCCCGCCCTGATGGACTTCATCTACATGGTGAAGGGCCTCAGCCACGCGTTTATCACCGGCCCCAGGGTAATCAAGGCCGTTTTAAGCGAAGAAGTAACTGAAGAAGATCTGGGTGGCGCTATGGCTGTCCAGTGCAAAGCCGGCGTCTCCGGCCGCGCTGAAGAAAGCGAAGAAGAATGTCTCGCCAATATCCGCGAAGTTCTCACTTACCTGCCTTCATCCTGCCGCGAGAAACCGCCCCGCGTAGAGATGGGCGATGATCCCAACCGCGTTGACCCCTCCCTCTTCGAACTGGTCCCCTCCGATTCCAAACGGCCTTATGATGCGCACAAACTTATCGAGCGCATCTTTGACCAGCGGAAAGACGGCAAAAAGAACTACTATGAATTGTTTCCGAAATGGGCAATGAATACGGTTAACTGCTTTGCCCGCCTGAACGGCAACACCGTCGGCGTGGTTGCCAGCAATCCGATGTACAAAGCGGGCTGTCTGGACATTGATTCCTGCGACAAGTCATCACGGTTTATCCGCTTCTGCGATGCATTCAATATCCCGATTATCAGCATCAACGATGTGCCCGGATACCTGCCGGGGACGGATCAGGAGTGGGGCGGCATCATCCGCCACGGCGCGAAGACTCTTTATGCCTATGCTGAAGCTACGGTGCCCAAGATCACCCTGATCACCCGCAAGAGCTACGGCGGCGCTTACCTTGGTTCCGGCGGCAAGGAAACCGGCACCGACCTGGTATATTGCTGGCCGAGCACCGAACTGGCTGTTATGGGTCCGGACGGCGCGGCGCCCATCATCTTCGACAAGGAAATTAAAGCGGCTGCCGATCCGAAGGCTGCTCTTCAGGAAAAAATCCGGCAATACCGCGAGGAATTTGCCAACCCGTACAAGGCTGCCCGTGCGATGCACATCGATGATGTGATTGATCCCGCGGAAACCAGAAAAGTCCTGATCAGAGCAATTGAACTGCTGATGACCAAGGAAGAAGTACGGCTGCCCAAGAAGCACGGTATTTCACCTACATAATTCTAGTTACCGGTCATCTGTAAAATCAGGGTAGGGTGGGGGTAAAAAGCCCTCACCCTACTTTTCTTATTCCCGGGGGAAAGTAATATTCATTCTGGAAAGAGTCCCGATCGCATCGGGACGACTGAAGAATCTCAGGGAGGGAGTAGTCAGTTCAACACTCCCACCCTGATATGCTTCGCTTCGCTCCAGCATGACAGTCAATTGTTAGCGATAAAAGAAGAAGGCCCATTGGTAGAACAAGTTTTAAAAGATATATTCCGCATTGAGGTGCCGCTGCCGCGCAGCCCGCTGAAATACCTGAATTCATGGGTAATAAAGGGCGGAGGCAGATTCCTCATCGTCGATACCGGGATGAACCGTCCCGAGTGTAAAGAAGCCCTTTTGGCCGGGCTGAAAGACCTGGAAGTGGACCCGGACAAGTGTGACTTCTTCATGACCCATCTCCATGCCGATCACTGCGGCCTCTGCGGAATTGCTCCACAAAGTTCAAAGGTCTACTTTGCCGAAAAAGACGCACTCGGGGCTTTCAACGTGCCGGTTATCGGCGCGCCGGAATACCATTTATACGCGGCTTCCGGGTTTCCAATCGCGGAAATGGATATCGCACTTAAAAACCATCCGGGTAATATTTACGGCCCCACCATCCGCCCGTTTACTTTTATTGTCGACGGGCAAAAAATAGACATCGGCGATTATCATTTCGAGTGTTTCATGACCCCCGGCCACACCCCGGCCCATATGTGCTTGCTGGACCGCGAAAAGAAGGTGCTCATAGGCGGAGATCATATCCTGATTGACATAACGCCCAACATTACCAATTGGATGGCTCTGCCCAATCCCCTCAAGCATTATATCTCCAGCCTGGACCGGGTTTATGCGCTGGACCTGGACCTGGTCCTGCCGGGGCACCGCCGCATTGTGAGGGAATACCGGGAACGCATCGATGAATTGAAGGCGCACCACCAGGCGCGTTTAGCGGAAATAGTCCGCGGATTGGAAAGCGGCGCCAAGGATGTTTACCACATTGCTCCGTATGTCACCTGGGATATTAAGGTCAAGAATTGGGCGGCTTTCCCCCCGCAGCAGAAATGGTTTGCCTTTGGGGAAACGCTGGCGCATCTGGCCTACCTGGAAGGGGATGGCAAAGTGCGGCGTGTTACCGAAAAGGGGCACATCACCTTTGAGCTGGTGTAGACTGTTCGGAGTCTGAATAATGTCCGGAATGCCGGATTCGCAATGATCTAATAAAAAGCCCCTTTTTTAAGGGGCTTTCTTTGTTTTAAGTGAGTTGAATTTTAGATTACTTTAGCTAAGCCTTCGGCTTTTTCCGTCTGGGAAGCAGGCACTGAGAAGCAGAAAGTGTTACCCTTGCCTTCCCTGGTATCGATCCACATTTCGCCGTTCTGCATCTGCACCAGTTTCTTGGAAATAGCCAGTCCAAGCCCGAGTCCCGGCAAACGCTGGCGCTTGTCAGCATCCTCACCGCGATAGTACGGTTCAAACAGCCTGATTTTCTCGACATCGGACAATTGTGTGGCGTTGTCCTCAACCTCAATAACAATGCGTTTTCTGTCATGTTTGGCGC
The DNA here is from genome assembly GCA_025358235.1 of Chloroflexota bacterium. GTDB lineage: Bacteria > Chloroflexota > Dehalococcoidia > Dehalococcoidales > RBG-16-60-22 > JACPQH01. The sequence goes on along the minus strand of JANYKH010000150.1, from coordinate 133 downwards.
GGACGGTTATGATGCTGCCGCCGGGTGAGAACTTGTTGGCGTTGGAGAGCAAGTTAACCAGTACCTGTTCAAAGCGGTCCCTATCGGCCTGCATCGCGGGAAGACCGGCGGGAACTTCCACTTTAAGGTGCTG
>JANYKH010000145.1 GCA_025358235.1 Chloroflexota bacterium | reverse complement strand
TTTAATATCTTTACCTACCGGCATGGATTCGCCGGTCAGTGAAGCTTCATCAGTACGCAGGGAATGCATTTCCAGCAAACGGGCATCGGCGGGAATTTTATCTCCGGCCTCAAGCACCAGGATGTCCCCGGGAACGAGTTCTTTGGAAGGAATCTCCTTTTCCAGTGCATCCCTCAACACCGTGATCGTGGGGGACAACATTTTCTTCAGGGCTTCAAGCGCTTTTTCAGCGCGGTATTCCTGGGTGAACCCCAAGATGGCGCAGAAAACTACGATTACACCGATAATCGCCGCATCAATATATTCCCCGACCACTGCTGACAGAATAATGGCAATTACCAGGATAACAATCAGAATATTTTTGAACTGATTCAGGAACAATAAAATGGGGGATGATTTTTCTTCTTTTTTTAGTTCGTTGGTACCGTATTTTTCAAGTCTCCGGCGGGCTTCCCCCTCACTCAGTCCGCGTTGAAGATCGGTCTCCAACTGTTTGGGAACGTCCAGTGTTTCTATTGCGTGCCAAGATGTCATTGCCTTTCCCCTCTAACCGCAGTCCTACTTTTTATTGAAGATTTGAATGGGAGCTTGAGAGATTTCGGGAGAGTATATTTGTCTTAGGTCAGTATAGCAACCGGATGTAAATCTAAAGTTGACACCCGGTAAATATTCGGTAAATTTTTCGTCTGCCAATGGTAATATTTGCAATGAATTACGTATTCATTTACAGCCGGGGATTAAAAAGTCTAAAATAGCTATTATCCACTCCGCCTTTTCAGACCAGCCAGACGCCCATAAGCATCAGGGAGAGAATATGGCAAGAATCCTGATAGTCGAAGATGACGAAAACATCGCGGATTTTATCAAGCGCGGCCTGTTCCAGAAAGGCTATGAAGTTGAGGTAGCCTCTACCGGAACGCGCGGGCTGGAGCTGGCCAAAGCCATCAATCCGGATGTAGTGATCCTGGACCTGATCCTCCCGGATATGGATGGTATTGATGTTTGCCGTGAGATGCGTTTTGCCGGAGACATGGGCATAATAATCCTCACCGCGCGCCAACTCGTAGGTGACAGGGTTATGGGCCTTGAAGCCGGCGCAGATGATTATTTACCCAAACCATTCGCCTTTGAGGAACTAGCGGCCAGAATCAAGTCAATACTGCGCCGCAAAAAGAACCTGGAAGAAATCATCCGGGTGGCCGGTCTGGAGATCGATCCCAAAAGCCGCCAGGTGCGTCGGGATGACAGAGTGGTTGAACTGTCTAACAGGGAATTTGAATTGCTGAAATTGCTGGCTGAAAACACCGGCCGCCCTTTGCGTCATGAGCACATTATTCAGCGGGTTTGGGGCGAGGAGTACGAGAGCAATTCATCTCAGGTTAAGGTATATATCAACCTGCTCCGGCAAAAACTTGATGCCGGGGGAAAACCGAATCTGATCCATTCGTTGCGCGGCTTCGGCTATGTTTTAGAGGACAGGCCTTGAGCGTAACGCTGCGTACCCGCATTTCCATCATCTTCGGGCTGGCCATCATGGTTATCGTCTCACTGACTACTTTTATTGCGGAACAAGTTACGGCGCGGAATCTGGAGAGCGCCTTCGACAGCGATTTACAAAAACACGTCCACACCATCGCGGCCATTATTTCATCCGATATTACACCGGATGAGGCAAGCTATTCGCTGATAATAAATGATTTGGCCAGGCAAAAATTCTCTTTTGTCCCCCTTTATATGCGAGTCACTTCTCAGTCCGGCAAGCTGATTATGGACATCGGCAAGGTCTCGGACGGAGTAATCACGGAAATGGATGGCGAACTCCACTCGGCGGACATTATCAGCGGGCGGTTCGACACTATAAAATTAGACGGCTTTGAAACGCTGCGGGTTTACAGCATAACTGTAAATGATCCCAAAAGCGGCCTTCCTTTAGCCGCGGTTCAGGCCGTTGAAGCTATCGGGCAGATTGACCAGGTCAAAACACAACTTTGGCGTAACAGCTTGCTGATCGGCCTTGGCGGCAGCTTGCTGGCCGGCATTGCCGGAATGTTCCTCTTCAGGCGATGGATCAAACCCATGCAGAAAATAATTAATTCGATTAATGCGACAGACTATAACCATCTTAAAACCGAATTGCGTGAGGAACATGGGCTGCCGGAACTTCAGCAATTGTCGTCAAGTCTTACAGCTATGTGGGAAAGACTGGAACTGGCGGTAGATTCAAAGCGGCGGGTCATCGGGAGTATTTCTCACGATTTAAAAACCCCACTTACGGTTTTGCAGGGTCAACTGGAAGTTCTGCTGATGCAGGAATCGTTGAACAAGGATACGCGGGACAGTCTGGAAAGGATGCTCGGCGAAACACAGCGGCTGATACGCATGGTAAAAAACATGCTGCTCAATGTGCAATTGGAGACCAACCCTATTATTACAGGTGAAACTGTCGACTTGAAATCCTTGCTGGACGAAACCATTGGGGATATTTGGGTGCTGGCCAAAGGACAGAGGCTGGAAATCGATGCCTCTCAGAAATTGAGCGTGAAGGGAGACCGCGACCTACTTAAACAAATGCTGCTCAACATTATTGAAAACGCCATAAAATTTACACCGCTTGGCGGCAGCATCAAATTATCCCTCGCGCGGCAGGAAGGAAACGCCGTGTTGACGATTACCGACAGCGGGCGTGGGTTCAGCGACGAAGGCCTTTTACACGCCACGGAACCGTTCTACAAGACCGAACCCAAGCAGCGGGTGGCCAACCAGGGGGCGCATCTGGGTCTGGCAATAGTCAAGCAAATTGTGGAACTTCATCACGGAACGCTTAAAATAACAAGCCAAATAAATACTGGCACCTCAGTAATAGTATCTATCCCGTTGAATTAAGCCCGTGTTCTGCATCGATTTTTAACATGAAAGTACCATTCATTAAACATTGCCCCATCGGGGCTTTCCGACCCACCGGTCCAGAAATTCCGAAGGACAATTTACCAAAACAACCTTGCATGAGTCATGAAAAATGCCCGCTCAATCAGGTATACTAAGGCACATGAGCGATAGGTACTTAGCCGCTGCAACCCCCCACCACCCCAGGAAGACTGAGTTCTACGGGAGGTCAGGCTAATGCTGCCGCTAAAGATCGCTGTACGCTTTTTAACCGCCGGGAAGATGCAAACCATCCTGATTGTTTCCGGCATCGCGCTGGCGGTATCTGCCCAGATTTTTGTGGGGCTGTTGATTACCAGCCTGCAGACAACAATCATCAACCGCACCATCGGACATTCGCCGCAGATTACGATTACTTCCGCCACAGACCAGGTTATCATTAAAGACTCACGAACCATCCTGGACAACCTGAGCCGCACAAACAGCGTCAAAATAGTGTCAATCTCCGCGAACGGCAACGCGCTGACCGATAAAAACGGTAAAACGAATCCGATCCTGGTCAGGGGTTTTGATCTGGCCGAGGCGAACAAAATCTACAATTTCAGCGGGGCGGTGTACGAGGGGAACCCGAACCCAACCCGCAACGAAGTGCTCATCGGCAGGGAATTAAACAACGAATTAAAATATAAAATCGGGGATGAAATACCGCTTCGGAGAACGGACGGCGTAACCGGCATCTACCGGATAGCGGGTTTCTTCGATCTGGGGATAGCCCAATTGAACAAAACCTGGGTTATCACCACGCTGGAAACCGCGCAGAGCTTCTTCGATATCGGCCAACGGATTACTTCCATCGAGTTGACTTTGAATGACCTTTTTCAGGCGGATGTAGTCGCGGCGCAATTAAACACCGATTTAAACAGCCAAAATATCAAGATTGAAAACTGGAAAGGCCAGAACCGGGAACTGCTGAGCGGCCTCCAGGGACAGACTATCTCAAGCCTGATGATTCAGATTTTCATCATCATTTCTGTGGTTATCGCTATTGCAAGTATCCTGGCCATAACCGTTTTCCAAAAATCCCGGCAAATCGGCATTCTGAAGGCGATGGGGATTAAAGACCGCGCCGCCAGCCTGATTTTCATTTACGAGGGGCTGCTGCTGGGAGTGGCGGGATCGGTGCCGGGGGTGGCCTTCGGGTTGTGGCTGGTTTATGCTTTCGCATCCTTTACGACCCAACCGGGACAACTGCCTCTAATTGATCTCTATCTGGACTATAATTTTGTCATCACGTCCTGGGCAATTGCGCTGGCCGCTTCGGGGCTGGCAGGGCTGATACCGGCCAAAAGATCCTTAAGTCTGAATCCGGCTGACGTGATCAGGGAAGGCTAAAATGCCCGGCATTGTAGAAATACAACAGGTGGACAAGGTTTACCGCGGCGGCATCGACGTGCAGGTGCTGTTCGGGATAAACCTGGTATTTGAGCCGGGGTCATTCAACTGCATCATGGGACAATCCGGCAGCGGCAAAACGACCCTGCTTAACATCATCGGCACGCTGGACCGGCCCACACGGGGAGAGGTTACAATCGATGGGCGGAAAACGGCCAATTTAAGCAAGGATGAACTGGCCGATCTCCGGAACAAAACCCTGGGTTTTGTCTTTCAATTCCATTACCTTTTGCCGGAGTTTACGGCGCTGGAAAACGTGCTGATGCCTTACTGGATAAAAAAACGCCAGCCCGGCGCAGATATAATAAAAAGAGCGGATGAACTCTTTGACTTGCTGGGCATTAAAAAGGTGAAGAAGAACCTGGCGACCCGGATGTCCGGCGGCCAGCAGCAGCGCACAGCCATAATACGCGCTCTCATAAACAATCCCAAAGTAGTGCTAGCAGACGAGCCCAGCGGCAACCTTGATACGGAAAATACCGAGAACCTTTATCGCATTTTCCGGGAAATCAACAAGGCGATGGGCACGACTTTTATCATTGTGACGCATGACCAGCGCATCGCGGAGCACACGGACCGGATTATTGAGATTAAGGACGGAAGGATAGCGTCCGACCTGAAGCGATAATCCGGAACCGGGCAGGAGAACAGAGTGAAATACGATTTCGATGAAGTTTGCAGCCGGACCGAGACGAACTGCGTTAAGTGGGACGCGGTCGCGTCTGTCTTCGGCAATAAGGAAGTCCTGCCTCTGTGGGTGGCAGATATGGACTTTCCCGCCGCCAAACCCATTGTCGATGCGCTGAAATCGCGTGCTGAGCACGAGTTTTACGGTTATACCCAGGCCGGGCACGGGCTTATTGAAGCGATCATCGAAAGAGCCCAGAGGAAGTTCAACTGGAAGATCGAGCCGGAGTGGATTGTCTTTACGGCGGGGGTAGTCCCGGCTTTGAATATCGCGGTCCGGGCAGTCACAAGGCCCGGCGACGAAGTGGTGCTGCAAACTCCGGTTTATTATCCGTTCTTCACGGCGGTAACCAACGGCGGCTGCCAGATTCTGGTGAACGAACTGAGGTTAAAACGGGGCCATTACGAGATGGACTTCGCCAACCTTGACGAACACTTTCACGCTAAAATCGGCATGAGGCCGAAGCAGAGCCGAGCTAAAGCTATCGTGCTGTGCAACCCGCAAAACCCGGTGGGCAGGGTATGGACGAAGGAAGAGCTGACCCAAATGGGGAATATCGCAATCGGGCACGGGGGAGTGGTTATTTCCGACGAGATCCACTGCGAGTTATTATACAAAGGGGCCAAACATACGCCTTTCGCGGCGATATCAAAGGAGTTTGAGCAGAATTCCATGATCTGCATGGCGCCGAGCAAGACATTTAACCTGCCGGGGCTGGGTGCATCTACAGTAATCATCCCGAACAAAAAATTAAGAAGGGATTTTCAGACCGCGGGGGCGGGAATCATGTCATCGCCAAACCTGTTCGGGCTGACGGCGATGGAAGCGGCGTACCGGCACGGAGACGAGTGGCTGGAGCAACTGCTGGCCTATATCCAGGGAAACCTGTATTACACGCTGGACTTCTTTGAGGATAAAATACCGCTCGTTAAGGTGATCAAGCCGGAGGGGACATACCTGGTCTGGCTGGATTTCCGCAAGCTGGGATTGAAGCCGCTGGAACTAAGGACTTTCCTGCGGGAAAAGGCGCTGGTGGGGCTGGATGACGGGTTCCTGTTTGGGCAGGGCGGAGAAGGCTTCGCCAGAATGAATATAGCCTGTCCGAGAGGGCTTTTGACCGAGGCATTTAAGCGGTTAGAGAGAGCAATAGCGGGGCTTTAACTATTCCATCAAGATTTTGAAGGACACCGGGGCTTAACACCAAGCACGCGCGACAGCTATCCCCCTAACCCCCTTCCGGCAACAGTCTTCTCAATAATATGATCCTGGGCCATCCGGAAGGGGGCAATTGTTGGGAATTTTCACCCTATCCCTAGCCCTTTCCCTACAGGGAAAGGGAACAAGAACCACAACGGGTAAACTGGCACGAGAAGACAACAGGCTTGAGAGACACTCCTGCCGGTTAGAGGGAGCCGTCGCCGCACTGTGACCTGAGGATGTCGCGGTCCAGGGCGGCGGAGATAGTGCGGGCGAAGCACTGCCGGAACCAGACGGTATAGCGGGCGGGGTTGGCGGCAAGGTCTTTAGTAATTTTGTCGACGGTTTGCCAGCGGGCGGCCATAGCTTCGGCGGGGTCAGGGCGGGCATCGCCTTCAAAGAGTCCGGCAAAGACGTGGTCGAATTCATTTTCGATAAGGTCGCCCACCTCAGCCTGATAGCGAAAAGTAAATAATTCAAGCAGGTCTGTACTGATGCCCATTTCTTGATTCAGCCGTCTTTGGGCGCAGGCGAGGGGAGATTCCAGTGGGCGGGGATGGCCGCAAGTGGTATTAGTCCAGAGGCCGCCGGAATGGTACTTGGCGAGGGCGCGCTGCTGGAGTAAAAGCCGGCCGGACGAGTTGAAGATAAAGACGGAGACGGCGCGGTGGAGGGCAGGGCGGCGGTGGGCGGCATATTTTTCCTCAGACATAACTGAGCCGTCCGGATTAAGCAGGTCCTTCCCTGATTCATCGACGAGGGTTATAAATTCCGGGATGTTCGAATTTTGTTGGCGCATGGATTTTACATCCTTAATTGGCTGTAGTAGTTTCCCCTCACCCTTAATCCTCTGTGGTATTGACTAAGTTGTTTAATGGGAGAGGAAATGACCATCAGACACGCCCGTTGCTTCAATTTTTTCCTGTTCCGCATTTTACCATGTGGGGAAGACATATTTCGGGGAAAAGGGTCGCTGGTGGCTTCTTTGCGAGGCATGGCTAGGTGTGATAGAAACGGATTGCTTCGTCGTCCGGCAGACCCCTCCTAATTACAAGGTAATCATAGCCTTTCCGGGTCGTGTATAATATAAACGATCGTTTAAATTTTTCTTGGGAGCGATAAATGCAATACCGCAAATTCGGCAAACTTGACTGGCAGGTTTCGGCGCTGGGATTCGGCGCGATGCGTTTGCCTATTATCGGCGGCAAAGTGGGACAAATCGATGAAGAACAGTCCACGGCGATGATCCGCTACGCCATCGACCACGGCGTAAACTATATCGACACGGCTTATCCGTACCATGAGGGACACAGCGAGGGGGCGGTGGGAAAAGCCCTGAAGAACGGTTACCGCGAAAGAGTAAAAATAGCGACAAAACTGCCCTCCTGGATGACACAATCCACGGCTGATTTCGATAAATATCTGGAAGAGCAACTGAGAAGACTCGATGTGGACAAAATAGATTTTTACCTGCTGCACGGGCTGGGCCATGCGCCCTGGAATAAATTAAAAAATCTCGGCGTGCTGAAATGGGCAGAAAGTCAGATGGCGCAGGGGAAAATCGGGAAGCTTGGGTTTTCCTTCCATGATAATTTCGACGCTTTTAAAGAGATCGTCGACGGATATGACAACTGGACGCTGTGCCAGATCCAGATGAACTACATGGACATTAATTTCCAGTCCGGCCTGAAGGGGCTGAAATATGGGGCGGATAAGGGGCTGGCGGTGGTAGTGATGGAGCCGCTGCGGGGGGGAGGACTGGTCAAACGGCCTCCGGAATCAGTGAAAAAGATATGGGGCAGCGCGGCAATCAAACGGAGTCCGGCGGAGTGGGGTTTGCTGTGGGTGTGGGACCGTCCGGAAGTGTCCGTCGTGCTGAGCGGCATGAGCAAAATGGAGCAAGTCGTTGAGAACATCGCGACGGCAGAAAAGTCCCGGGTGGGACTGATCACGGCCAAAGAACAGGTGCTCTTCGATAAGGCGAGGGAAGCCTGGAAAGCCCTTTCCCCATCACCCTGCACCGGTTGTGGTTATTGCCAGCCCTGCCCGCAAGGCGTCGTCATACCGATGATTATGGAAATGTATAACAATGCCACGATTTACGATGACCCAACAGGACCATCATTCTTTTACGGCCGGCATCTGGCCCCTAATCAACGGGCGAATATGTGCACCGAATGCGGGGAGTGCATGAAAGTCTGCCCCCAGGGATTTGATATTCCGGGATCGCTGAAGAAAGCCCACGCCCTGATCGGCCCAAAGCAGTGAGATCGGATTAACGGAAAAGTCCCCATAGAAATTTTACCGCGAAAAATAGGACGACCGCCCAGATTAATATCACGACCGACAGGGCAATCCATTTAGTGCGGGTGTTTATGGCGCCGGTTTCAGCCCGGGCCAGGCACTCGGTGTAAACGGGGCGGGGAATCATTTTTAGGGCGAGGTAAATGCCGCCGGGAACTATAATAAGGTCATCAAGGTAACCCAAAACGGGTATGAAATCAGGGATGAGGTCTATGGGGCAGATGGCGTAGGCGACGACACAGCCCATGAAGAGTTTGGCGTACCAGGGGGTGGCGGGGTGGCGGCAGGCAAGATAAAGAGTGTAAGTCTGGGTTTTTAGCAGCCGGCCTTTGTTTTTAAGTCCTTTTAAATCCACCCACCTATTATATCAGGATAAACAGGTTCCAATAGACGATGGCGGTATACATGGTCAACGCGGAAGTTGAGACGCCCATAGACAGCCGGGGGTGCCGGGTGTAAAGCAGGGCCAGGTAAAGAGAAACCAGGAGGCCGCCGGTCAATTTCAGCGCCAGAAATGCGTCACGCTCCACCCAGTAAGTCAAGAAAGGATTGGCTTCATAGGCCAGGCCGTTTTGCAGCAAAAAGATGGTGATGACGCCGTCAGCGGCGATGGCGGCAAAGAGAGCGCCGAGAAGAATCCGAAGACGGTAGTTGGAAAGCCCAATTTTCAACTGTTCCATTACGTCACCTGCCATTTTTGCGAGCCCGCTTTTCAGAATTATATTCCGGGAAAGTGGACAATCAGGTGCCTAAAGTACCTGAGAGGTGCCGATGGGGTACCAATTTGGCGGTAACCGGACAAGAGGATGAGGCAACAAGTGCGGAAAAGGTTTAAGGAACGATGAACATTGGAGCGGGTGATGGGATTCGAACCCACGACTTTTTGCTTGGGAAGCAAAC
>JANYKH010000052.1 GCA_025358235.1 Chloroflexota bacterium | reverse complement strand
GCTTTTAATCCGCGGACCACCGCTTCGGTGCGGGAACTCACTTCCAGCTTGTTGAAAATATGGCCAAGGTGGGCCTGCACTGTTCTCAGACTCAAACAAAGCTTTTCAGCGATTTCCTGGTTGCTCAGGCCGCGAGTGGCGAGCTTCAAGACTTCGATCTCACGGTCGCTCAACAGATCTACCGGTTTTGGCGTAGGTTCTTTATCAGCTGAGGGTACAAACCGGTTAAGGACCTTGCGGGCGATGGATGGATGCAATACTGATTCACCGGCGTTTACGGACCTTACTGCGTCAATTAATTCCCGCCCGCGGATGCTTTTGAGCAGATATCCTGCGGCGCCAGCTTCCAACAGGGAGAAGACGAACTGATCGTCATCATAGGCGCTGAGGATGAGAACGGCGGTTGAAGGATTAATAGCTTTTATGCGACGGGTAGCTTCGATGCCGTCCAGTTTGGGCATGGATATATCGACAATTGCCACGTCCGGTTTGAATTCTGTAGCGAGCCTCACTGCCTCTTCGCCGTCCACCGCTTCCGCCACTACTTCAAGGTCCGGTTCCTGGGCAAGTATCTGCCGCGTCCCTTCCCTCACCACGGCGTGGTCGTCTGCAATTAAAATTCTAATCTTAGACAACTATCATCCTCCGCGTTGATCTTAAATTTATCATACTCTTTTGGGCCTATGTGCTCAAGTTTATATACGTCAAATGCCATTTTGTGATTTACTTATTTACGTATTGCGCGCGAGGCAGCTAGCGGTTTAGCGCAAAAATAATAAGCATCACGGACGTAGAGCGCGCTGATATTAAATCGTAAAATGAAAGTGGAGGTAAGAGAGTTCGGAATTCCATTCCTGCGCTCTTACCTCTATCCCCCCGGATTTCATATTCTTTCAATTTTCTGTAAATCCCTGTGAAAAGCGGCTGACCATCTTTTTGCCCATGAACAAGGCCATGTCATAACTTAACCGGGACGCGAATAAGTAGAATTTCGTATTCCATTCAGCTTCGTCCGAATTTATGATCATTATATGGGAATGTGTAAAGGGACGAAGTGCGGGAGTTCACACAACGGGATAGGCGGCCGAAATTGTTATTATGAGCCGCAGTGCTGGCGGGGAGATGTAGACGTTATCCTCGGGCTGCTCTCTAAAATGCGTGACGAGGCAATGAAGATTGAACGCCCTACCAACAATTTCCCTCAAACGGCAAAATCATTAAATTCTGTTCCCTGACCCGGGGGATGGAATCTATCATTTCGTAATTTCCGTTGAATTAGAAACCATCAGAAAAGACATTTCATGTAAGTCACTCCTGTCTCATTACTAACTCTGCAGATATTTCCGCCGACCCGTTAAGACCTGCCCATCACCTATATATATCCCAGGTGCTTAAAGAATAATCTTGTCACCATGGCGGCGTATGTCTATAATGAACCCATTCGGGGTAATCTGTTCATAAAAGGTTAATAATGAATCTCTCAGGAAAGCGAATTACAGTCACTGGCGGCGCCGGGTTCCTTGGGCAGAGGGTGGTTGAAAGGCTGCAAAAATTCGGCTGCCGGGAAATATTTGTACCCCGCAGTGCGGACTATGACCTGGTTGATAATGAGGCTGTCAAACGTCTTTATCACGATGCCAGTCCGGACATTGTTATTCATCTGGCAGCCGTGGTGGGCGGCATCGGCGCCAACCGCGCAGCTCCCGGCGAATTTTTCTACAAAAACCTGATGATGGGTGTTCAGATGATCGAGCAGGCCCGGCTGAACGGTCTTGATAAATTTGTGGCCGTAGGCACAATCTGCGCTTACCCAAAATACACCCCCATCCCCTTTAAGGAAGAAGACCTCTGGAACGGCTACCCGGAGGAAACCAACGCCCCCTACGGCCTGGCTAAGAAAATGCTTCTGGTGCAGAACCAGGCGTACCGTGAGCAGTATGGCTTTAACGGGATTTTCCTGCTGCCGGTAAACCTCTACGGCCCCGGAGATAATTTCGATCCCCGCTCTTCACACGTCATTCCGGCGTTAATCGCCAAAATGGTGACGGCCCGAAACAACGGCGCCAAAGATGTGGTGGCGTGGGGTAGCGGGGCGGCAACCCGTGAATTCCTGTATGTTGATGACGCCGCTGAAGCGATTGTGCTGGCGGCCGAATGTTTTGATAAACCTGATCCTGTTAACATTGGCGCCGGTTTTGAAATATCAATTAAAGACCTGAGCGAAATGGTAGCCCGGTTGACGGGCTTCTCCGGCAGTATTACATGGGACAAGACCAAGCCGGATGTCCACTACTGCCGCCGCCCGGAAGACTTCGTGATCTTTTCGGATGCCGCTGAGGCGATTAGGTCTTTGAATGAGAACGGCTTCAAAGTGATCGTCATTACCAATCAGTCAGGAATCGGGCGAGGTTATTTTGATGTTCCTGCGCTGGAACGTATCCATGCCAGGCTGAGAAAAGATCTCGCCGCCGGCGGAGCCCATGTGGATGGTATCTATTACTGCCCCCACCACCCGGATGACAACTGTCTTTGCCGCAAGCCCAAACCCGCCATGGCGTTACAGGCCGCTCGCGATTTTAATATCGATTTGGCTTGCTCTTTCATGATCGGGGATATGGAGTTGGACATCGCCATGGGAGCGGCTATCGGGTGCCGCACTATTTTGGTCGGAAAGGGCGAAACAACAGGCTGGAAAACCCAACCAACGGTCATGGCCCGCAATTTGCTTTATTCCGCTCAATATATTTTAGGCATGAATAAAGCTAATGAATCACGTGATAATGAGACCAATACGGGCAAAGAGCACGCTTGAGCATTATCTATATACGCACAATTATCCTAAAATGAGCAAAAATAGTACTCGATTCTGGTCTGAGCCTATTGACATTCAGTCTGGAATAGTTTATTAATATACTCAAAAAAGGAGGAAACCATGCAGGCTTATTGTGTAAAATGTCGCGCCAAGAAAGAAATGAAGAGTGCCAAGGCCATCACCATGAAGAATGGCAAACCCGCCACCCAGGGCGTTTGCCCCTCTTGCGCAACGAAAATGTTCCGCATCGGCAAGGCCTAGTCTCAGACTCTTCCTCTTGTTCATGATAGTAGAGGCCGGTTGAGTTAATCTCGCTGGCCTTTACTTTTTCCTAAAATTTCCAGCGCGCCCCGACGTTCAAGTTACTCTTTCGTTTTTAGCACATTCTATTTTAGCCAAGTTTCTCTCGTTCTTTCACGTAAACATTTGCAACCGCTGACGCTTTCATCCTCGCATTGTTTGCTTTCATCAAGAATTATTTCGACCACAGTCTCGTTCCGGTTTGCGCCGAGTGATTAAGTAAACTTACGGATATACCTCTGAAATGGTGGCGACTAGAATAAAGTTGATTAAAAAATGATGACGGAGGAACCATGAAGAGCGATATCGAACTCCAGAAAGAAATATTGAACGAGTTAAAATGGGAACCGGGCGTTAAAGTTGAAAAAGTCGGTGTCCATATTGATAGCGGTGTGGTTCACCTGACTGGCGAAGTAGATAGCTATCCCGAAAAGATGGCGGTCGAGCGCGCAGTCAAGCGCGTTCCCGGCGTTACAGCCATCGCTCAGGAAATGAAAGTCAGACTGCTTGATGAATACGAGCGCAACGATGAGGACATGGCGGGGCTGATCGGAAACGCCCTGGAATGGAATGTGTCCGTTCCCCACGATGACGTAAAAGTTACGGTTCAGGACGGTTGGGTCATGCTGGATGGCACCGTAGACTTCTGGTATCAGCGCAACGCCGCCGAGGAAGCCGTGCGGAATATGGTAGGCGTGAAGGGTGTTACCAATCGCGTCTTAGTTAAACCCAGCCCAACCCCCCAGAATTTGAAAGAGCAGATTGAGCGTAACATGGTACGCGTTGCCAGGCTTGATGCCCGGCAGGTCGAAGTTGAGGTAACCAGCGGGAAGGCAATTTTAACCGGTACGGTCAGCACTGTTGCCGAGCGCGATGAAGCCGAGCGGGCAGTTTGCACCGCTCCCGGTATATCTGAAATCGAGAATAAGATTAAGGTAAAAGCGCCAGCAAAAATGAAAGCCGGTTAAAAACCTTTAAAAGTTACTGTTTCCTGTAATGACCGCCGGGTGCTCTTGTATTGATTAATAGGGTGCCCGGCGTCTTTATATCCCAGAGCGATCCCCACCACGATCATCAAGTTTTCAGGAATCCCCAGTTCTGCTCGGAGGATAGCCGGATAGGGCACCAGGCTTACCGCCGGCATACTGTCAACTTTGTATTCCGTAGCCGCCAGCATGATGCTTTGAGAAATAATTCCCAGATCAAAAATGGACCAGGGCGTCAGGGTTTTGTCCATGCACAGGTAGACCACTACCGGGGCTTTGTACAGTTCAAACCCGAAAGCGGTTATGGCTTTCCGGCTTTCTTTATCATCGCGGGCTATTCCCATCGCAGCAAAACGCTGGGATCCCAGTTCTTCGGTGCGTTTTCGCAATGCGTCAGGCCATACCTGCGGGGCAGCCAACTCGGTGGCGCGGGGATTGCCGGCTTTAAACGCTGCCATGGATTCCCGACGTATATTTTCAAGTGGCGCCCCGGTGGCGACATAAATTTCCCAGGGCTGAGTATTCGCCCATGACGGAGAATTCAGGGCGGCTTCCATAATTTTGCTGACAGTTTCTTTGCTCACCGGGTCAGGTTTAAACGCCCGGATGCTGACACGAGTTTTAAGACCCTGTATAATGTCCATTTTTCCTCCCGGTGGCTTTTGATTTTATCTTA
>JANYKH010000095.1 GCA_025358235.1 Chloroflexota bacterium | reverse complement strand
CATCAGGTCATCCATGCGGATGACGGTCAGGGCGGCAACCTGGGCCAGGTGCGGGTCATAGATACCGCACGGGATGTCACAATGGGCACTGGCTTCTTCAAGATCGAAGCCGTTAAGCAGTTCGTGGATCATTTCAACCTCCTGATTGTGGAATAGCTATCCTTGATATTATAGATCAATTATATAAATATCAATTCAAATTGTCAATATTTTTGCCCAGCGGGATTTTCCGTCCGGCCCACAAAGGCTCGCAGGACGGCGGTTAATCGATTTTGATCCTAAATCATCCGATTAAATAGTCCTTCAATAGTCCGATTATCCATTGAAAATCATGGTTAAAGCACTAAAATGAAGGTATCTTAATTTATTAAGTGTTATTTCTTAATAAAAAGTAATAAATCTATTTCCCTATTTTAATGATTTCAGGCAGCCTGGCATTCGCCATTCAACAATGCAACATAGTCAATTTTATTTGCCGTCAGCAAGGAGAGTTCAATGATATCGAGACGTAATTTTCTTAAGTTAAGTGCGATCGCAGGGGTGGGCCTGGTTTTGCCTTTTGAATGGCTTGCCAATGCGCCCAGAGTGCTGGCTTTTTCGCAGAGCGATCGATTAACAAAGTTTAACCAGGCGCTGCGCAAGATTGGAGGCGGTGGAACCGGCGATATCCATTTGGCCGTAAAGGACGACCCATTATCAAATCCGGGGTGGTGGCAGCCGGGTGTAGATCACTACACGATAGACATCGGGCAGTTTACGGATAAACTTCATCCGGACCTCCCAAATGAAACCCGCCTGTGGGGATACGGACAGGGTTTCAATGAGGATGTGTATAATCCACATTGGACCAAACACCTCAGCGGGGTCATTGCTGCCAAGCGGGGCACGCCCGTTCAGATCACATTCCGCAATCATCTACCTGCCGATCACATCTTGCCCATCGACCTGACCATTATGGGCGCCGATGAGGGCGTGAATCGGGCTTGCGTTCATCTGCATGGCGGCCTGGCGCCGTGGACCAGCGACGGCGGACCCCATGCCTGGTGGGATCCCACGGGGGGCCATGGAGTTGACTTCTTAAATAACCAGGTTCTGCGGCCCAACCAAATCGTTCCCGCGAACGAGGCCGAATATTATTATCCCAACGATCAGGGATCGCGTTTGTTATGGTACCACGACCATACGTTAGGCAACACCCGTCTTAACGCCTACGCGGGGGTTGCCAGTGGTTATGTCATTTATGATGATTATGAATTAAATACCCTGGCAAAGGCCCCGATTAACTTGCCGTTTGCAGTCGACGAACGCACCGTATATCTGGCCTTCCAGGATAAAATATTTGTTTCCGCCGACATCGATACGAAAGATCCTACCTGGAAAACCGTTGTGGATGATACGCAGACCGGGGATTTGTGGTATGCCCACGTATACGACCCCGTCCGCTGGGACTTGACTCCGGGCATGACGCCTCCACCGATCTCGGCGATCCCCGAGTTTTTCGGCGATACGATACTGGTTAACGGAACCGTCTACCCATACCTTGAAGTGGGTCCCCGCCAGTACCGCTTCCGGATGCTGAATGCTTGTAATGCCCGCTTCCTGAACCCGCACCTGGTTTTAGCGGATTCCACCAAGGATAATAAGGAACCCGCACTAGACGCGAATTTTAACCCTATTCAGGGACCGGAATTTCTCCAGATTGGCAACGAGGGCGGATTCCTGCCGTACCCGGTGGTGGTCAATGGACCTTTGACTCCACAGCCGCAGATTCAGCTCCTGATGGCCCCAGCCGAACGGACCGACCTGATTGTTGATTTTAGAGGCAAAGCGGGTAAGACCTACCTCCTCTACAGCGACGCCGCGGCTCCATTCCCTATGGGCGACAGCCTGAATGACTACTATCCTGGCAATATAGCCACCCCCTCTGCTACGCCAGGGAAGGGGCCAAATACGCGCACCCTGCTGCAAATCAGGGTTAGTTTGCCCGAAGCAGTAGATCCTGTGATTAATTTACCGCTGGTACTGACCCCAACGGACCGCTTCGTGGTGGATCAGTTTCCGGGCGAACCAACGCCTATACCAGCTGGGGTCCATGTCCGCCGCTTGACGCTCAATGAATCCAATGATGCCTTTGGACGGTTGATCCAGTTCCTCGGGACGGATGAGCCGCTTGATTTAGCCAAGTACGGGTTCGGACGGCCTTATGATGCTGATCCCACCGAAGTCATTTATGAAGGGACGACGGAAGTCTGGGAGATCCTCAACCTGACCGGGGACGTCCACCCTATTCACTTCCACCTGGTAAACGTGCAGGTGCTCTCGCGCCAGTTGTTCGATGCGGATCATTATACCGGCGGGGCTCCTTCCTATTTTGATGAGGCCTATCCTCCCGAACAGAACGAGTTGGGTTGGAAAGAAACCGTGCGCATGAATCCTGGCGAAGTGACTCGGGTGATCATGAAGTTTGACCTGCCCGTTACGCCGTTCGTAGTGCCAGAAAGCCCGCGTACCGGAGGGTACGAGTACGTATGGCACTGCCATATTCTGGAGCACGAAGAGCACGACATGATGCGCCCGCTCATCATAAAATATCACAAGAATTTCATGCCGCTCATAAAAAAATAACTGTATCTACTTTGACAATGTCACATTCGACG
>JANYKH010000058.1 GCA_025358235.1 Chloroflexota bacterium | reverse complement strand
ATCCAGTTTGCCGCGGTGGGCGCGGTTGTTTACCGCAAGGCCAAAGAAATGGGATTGGGCAAGGAGCTCCCCAGCGAATGGTTTGGGACGGATCTTTCAGCCTGGTACGATAAGGGGTATTATCCTTCGCCCTGATCGGGCCTGCATCCGTTTTATGATTTCACACCCTTCTTTACCATCTTCCCCCTCTGACTTATAATGATGGCCAATGAGGTCATGATGATTGAAATTCATAAAATAACCCCCGCGATAAACCTCCTGAATCTGGCCCCTCCCATCACGGGTTTTCAGCATTTCATCGGCAGCTATGTCCTTCACGGGGAAAAAACCGGCATCATCGATACAGGTCCTGCCTCCGCCGTCCCTAACCTCGTCGCCGGATTGAAAACCCTCGGCATCCGGCCCCAGGAAATCGCGTATATCTTTCTCACCCACGTCCACATCGATCATGCGGGCGGCATCGGCGCCGCCGTGCGGGAATTGCCCAACGCTGCCGTCATCGCCCATCCCCGCGCCCGCAAACACCTCATCGATCCAACTGAACTGTGGGAGGCCAGCCGGAAAACGCTTGGCGAGCTGGCGGATGACTACGGCAAAATCGAAGCTGTGCCGGAAAGCCGGCTCACCAACGCCGCTGACGGGATGACGGTTGAACTGGGGAAGCGCATGAAGCTGGAGATACTGCTGACACCCGGCCACGCGCCCCACCACCTCAGTCTGTTTAATAGATCAGACAATATCGTGTTCGCCGGGGAAGCGGCGGGCATTTGCCTGGGCGGCAAGATATTGCGCTCCGGTACACCCCCACCCTTCAGCCTGACGGATTACCTGACTTCGCTGGACCACTTGATTGCCCTGAAGCCGAACAAGATCGCCTACGGGCATTTCGGGTGCTATGACCACGCGACGGAGAAACTCGAGACGGTGAAACGTCAGGTGATGGAATGGTACCGCATCGTGACGATGGGTAAAAAAGCGGGTAAAACTACTGAGGAAATTTTTCAACTCATGCGGGATCACGACCCGAACTTGAAGTATCTCAATGACCTTGAACCGGGGGACTTCGCGCGGGAGTATAAGTTCCTGATAAATTCCATCAAGGGACTGGCGGGGCCCGCTTAAGGTCCCGCCTTATCCGTTGATTGGAAGTCTGCTCTAACCGGACATCACGTCCGGGCTGGCTTATTTGCCGAGGTAGTGGACGTTCCAGCGCATGCACAGCGCATCGACGAAAGCTTTTACTTCAGGATTTTCCGTATTGTGAAGGTCAGCCAGAAACCCGTGCATCAATTCGCCGCCGCTCATTCCGGCAGAAGGCTCGCCGGGGCCGGGCAGGTTGATGTTGACGGCTTCCATCATCATCTTCTGATATTCAATTGGTGATGATCTTCTCTCAGTATTACCTGGCAATTTAGTCTCCTGTTCACCGGGCTTCCGGTCTGTTCCGCCGGGCCCTGTAGATATTTTGCAGATAGTATACGCGTCCAGAAGCCGGTTCGCAATAGGTTATTGGGTATTTTTCATACCAATTTTGGACGTTTATAACATTGCCCTGTTTCGTCCCTTTCACAAATAATTAACAAATCATGTTGTTTTGTAACAACTATTTAACATTTTTGGAGGGGTTATCCCTCCCGGCGGAGCGTCTGCCAAAATATCCGCTAACAGTCCGGCTGACCGGCGCATTGCCCAGGTTGGTTTTCTTTGTGTTCTTTTTGTTGATCCGGCAGGCACGGACCTGTGCGCCCTCTCGCCTGATTCACAAAAAACAAACCCTCTTATTAGTATCGTTAGTTAAGAAAAGGATGCTATCGGGTTAGACTCTTACCTTTCTGGTATACTACATAGTATATGTTTGATAAAGTAACCATCAGAGTAAGAGGCGGTAATGGCGGGGACGGTGCCATCAGTTTCCGTCGTGAAAAATATGTTCCGTTCGGCGGTCCTGACGGCGGAGATGGCGGGGATGGAGGAAGAGTTATCCTCCAGGCAGACCCTTCTGTCACTGATTTAAGGACTTATCGCTCGATGACGGTTCACCACGCCGCTAATGGCGGTCAGGGCGGCGGTAACAAGATGTCCGGCAAAAATGGCGTCAACTTGGTTCTGAAGGTGCCACCGGGAACCATTGTTTCTTCAGCCGGCGAATCTGGATTATGCCTGCTTAACGATCTGGAAAGCCCGGGTCAGGAGGCTGTAGTGGCTACAGGGGGACACGGGGGCCGCGGCAACGCCCGGTTCGC
>JANYKH010000053.1 GCA_025358235.1 Chloroflexota bacterium | reverse complement strand
GAAAAAGAAGAAGGGTGCCTGGAGGGCCTGATGACTTGCCCGGTGAGCCGCGAGGTCATTTATGTTGGCAAGGCGCTGGGCAGCCTGGTATTCATGCTCATCATCGAGGTTGTCGCGCTGCCTGTCTTCAGTTTTCTATTTAACTTGAACTTGCTCTCGCCGATATTACTCCTTGTGACGTTTTTAACTACTCTGGGGTTTGTCAGCGTGGGGACGCTTTTTTCAGGGCTGGCAATTAATACGCGGGCCCGTGAACTGGTGCTGCCCGTGCTTTTCTTCCCTATCGTCATCCCCATTATCATTTCCGCCGTTAAGGCTTCGGGACTGGCGCTAGCGGGGGGCGGCTGGGATGAATACGGCTCCTGGCTGAATATCATCATCGCCTTCGATGTGGTGTTTATGGTGGCTTCTTTCCTCACCTTTACCTACATTATCGAAGAATAGGAGTTAGCTATGAAAGGGAAAACAGATCTTCTGCTGGCCTGGACCGCCGGGGTGTTGATGATCGCATCCCTGTACCTTGTGTTTTTATTCGTGCCCACCGAGGCTACCATGGGCGCAGTTCAGCGCATTTTCTATTTTCATGTTCCGGTAGCCTGGGTCTCGTTCCTGGCGATGGGGATTGTATTCATCGGCAGCATCGGCTATTTGTGGCAGCGGGACCTGAAATGGGACACGTTAGCCCACGCGGCGGCAGAAACGGGTCTGGTTTTCACGACCTTGATGCTGGTCACCGGTTCAATCTGGGCGAAACCGATATGGGGCGCGTGGTGGGTGTGGGAACCTCGCCTCACTACCGCCCTGGTGTTATGGCTGATATATATCGCCTACTTGCTGGTGCGCGGTTACGCTTCGCAGGAATCCCGGGGGGCGCGTTTTGCGGCGGTGGTGGGCATTATCGGCTTCCTTGATGTCCCGATTGTGGCGTTGGCAATTACTCTCTGGCGCACGCAGCATCCCAGTCCAGTTATTTTTACCGGCGGGTTGGCGCCCTCAATGTTGATGACTTTAATGGTGTGTTTGACGGCTTTTACGGTGTTTTACGTTCTTTTGCTCAGAATTGGTATCACGCAGAGAAACTCCCGTGATGAATTAAAACGGATCAAAGCCGAAATCGAGGATTGATCCGGAAGACCGGTAACGGAGGATATTATGGAAAATTTTGGTTTTTTATTCGCAGCGTTCGGGCTCATATGGGCAGTGCTTTTTGTTTACGTGCTGATGCTGGTTCACAGACAGCAGCAAACCAAAGCGGAAATTACCGCTTTGCGGGAAGAACTGAAGCAAGCCCGGAAGATCGCTTAAATCGGTTTGGATTTCGTTTCCCTGGCAAACAACAGGAGCACAATTGAAAGGAAGGACATAATTGCCAGTGATATCCAGGCCGGGGCATATGAGTGAGTGGAGTCAACGATATAGCCGAACACCGCCGCGCCGAACATCGTGCCGAGGCTGGAAAGGGTCACTCCCACGCCGGTCGCCGTGCCGGCGGATTCAGGCCCCGCTATCTCCGTCAACATAGTAAAAAACAACCCACCGAAGCTGGTGCTGCCTATGCCTACCAGCGCCAGTACGACGTATAACCACCAGCCGAGGTCACGCCCCGCCAGCGCGAGAATCAAACAGCTAATTACAGAGACCGCTCCCAGAATCATCCAGAGGGGTTTTCTGGCGCCGCCAAATACTCTATCGCTGAGCAGTCCGTTAATGGGACGGGCGACGCCACCGGCGACCTGCGTTACCGCCAGTAATTGTCCCGCCAGAACGACGTTCAGCAGCAGGTCTTCTTTAAGATAAAGGACCAGTTGGGCGGCCACGGCAAATTCTACCCAGGTGAGGCACAGGGCAGAGGCCCCCAGAAACCAGATATTGCGGTCATGCAGTATTTTACTCAAGGTTCCTTGTTTGTCCTTATTTTTTACGATGACACGGGGTGGGAGGGGTGTTTCTTTGTAGAATATCAGAGCGATGATGCTTATCCCCACGGCCACCAGTCCGAACGTCAGGAAACCGGCCCGCCAGCCGTAAGACAGAGCAATGAGGGGAAGTACCGCGGCCGAAATGACCGTGCCCAGGTTGATCGCTGTTTGCCGGATCCCCATGACAGTAGCCCGCTCTTTTACCGGGAACCAGATGTATAGATCTTTGGCGGTGGCCGGAACAATCGTGCCGCTGCCCAGCCCGGTTAAAAACATCATCACGAGCACCCAGTGGTAAGATGGTGCCCAGAAAATTCCCATTACAGCGATACCCGCGATGAATTCACCGATTACGATCAACCATTTCGCCCCGAAGCGGTCTACCAGCAGCCCGGCGGGAATCATCGTGATAATATAGCCGATTATCGAGGCGGTGATAATCAAGCCTATTTCCGCGCTGTTGATGTGGAGTTCTTCTTTCAGAAAAGGGGCCAGCGGGCCCACGCTCAGGCGGTTCATAAAGACCACCATATAGGTGACCCACATCACGGAGAGCATCACCCAGCGGTAACGGGAAAGGGGCATAGTTTGAATCATAACAGTCCTTTAAAATTTATTAGATGGAGGTGAAAGGTTCATGCGGATTAGAGTGGGCTATCCTTTTCAAGTTCGTCAAGACGATCGTCGCTGATGCCGAAGTGATGCGCGATTTCGTGGATGACGACCTTTTGAACTTCTTTGGCAATGCCATCATCTGAAGTGCAGATTGCCTCGATCGGAAATTGGAAAATGGTGATCTTGTCCGGCAAGGTCAAGCCATAGCTGGAATGGCGCTCGGTGATCGGGACGCCCTCATATAAGCCGAGGAGGGTATCGGTTTTGGGAACGTTGGTGGATTTGAGCTGCCGCGCGGATGGAAATTCCTCCACCACAACATCGATGTTATCCATCCTTTCCTGGAATTCCGCGGGCAAATCCTGCACCGCCCGGGCCACAATCTCCTCGAACCTTTCTCTATCCATACCTTTCGTATCTAATTATACTGGACTCAGCCTCAGGACTACAAAGAAGCGATATCAGATGGCCCGAGGGGATTTTTAAATTGCAACGGCAAAATATTTTTAGTCTCGGCGTGTCCGGGGTTAACAGGCACAAATAGTTTTCAAACACCCAGGTACATAAATCAACAAAATATAAGCGAATAGGTGATAATATTGCCGAGAATGATTAAATATGGTATAAACCATAGCTGTGCAATGTTCGATTATGAATAATATATCCGCCTTTTTAAATGACTTGGCTTTAGATCAGGATTTGAAATGCTTGACTTGAACTATTCGGTCAAGTATATTGGGGAAGTTGTGTTTTGCTTCAATGCCGGACCATCAAATATGTCCGTTTAGATACATTGAAGGAATATCTAAGGAGGCTGTAGTCATGGCCCTAGAGGACAAGAACCTGAATTGCAAAGATTGTGGAAAGGAATTCATCTTCACTTCCGGCGAGCAGGAATTTTATGCTTCCCGCGGGTTGATGAATGAACCCCGCCGCTGCCCCGAATGCCGCTCTATCGCCCGCCGGCAGCGCAACCAGGCCGGGGAAAATGCTCCCAGCCAGAGACCGGTTTTCAGCGCGGTTTGCGCCTCATGCGCCGCTGAGACAACCGTCCCGTTTGAGCCGACTGAAGGTCGCCCCGTTTATTGCCGGGACTGCTATACCAAGATGAGGGCTTAGGCTTTTTATCTGGCAAATAACTAAATATTGTGATACTCTGAACTAGAATTTAACCGGTTACGGACTGCTACCCGCTCGTTAGCCGCTCCTCTGGGGCAGGCTCAAATCCTGTGAAGTTACCAGCTGTTCTGGCCAGGTTCCATGAAAATAGTTTTTCGGGTATACTGGCGTTGGCTTTTTTCCGGGGCGTACAGCGGGACGGGTTCAGCCGTTTTTGGCAGGTATTATGAAAGCTGTAATCTTGATCGGCGGTCAGGGGACCCGGCTTCGCCCCCTTACATGCAACATACCCAAGTCCATGGTCCCCATCTTGAACGAGCCGTTTCTGGAATACCTGCTGCTTTATCTTAAAAAACACGGTATTACCGATGTCGTTCTGGCGATGGGCTATTTGCCTGACGCGATTCAAAAAGGCCTGGGGGACGGCAGCCGGCTTGGCATGCGCCTGACCTATTCCGTCGAGCCGTCACCAATGGGCACAGCCGGCGCGGTAAAATTTGCCGAGCCGCACCTGGACCGCGAGCCGTTCCTGGTTTTTAACGGGGACATTATCACCGAAATAGATCTTGGTGCGATGATAAAACTCCACCGCGAACTGGGGGCTAAAGCCAGCATCGCGCTAACCCCGGTGGACAACCCTACCGCTTTCGGTGTGGTGGAGACCCAGGCTGAGGGACGAATTACCCGTTTTGTGGAAAAACCCAAGCCTGAACAGGTTACCACGAACATGATTAACGCCGGAATCTATATTCTGCAGCCGGAAGTGCTGGACCTTATCCCGGCCGGTTCCCATTATATGTTTGAGCATCACCTTTTTCCGCTGCTGCTGCACCGCGGGGACTTCATGCTGGCATACCCTTCCCAGGAATACTGGATCGATATTGGTACGCCGGAAAAATATCTTAAAGTTCACCATGATTTGCTGTCCAAAATGGGGCACCTCACCCACAATAAAGCGAATATTCACCCCACCGCCCGGTTAGGGGGCACGGTGATGTTCGGGGATGGGTGTGTGATTGAGGCGGGGGCCAGGCTCATCGGCCCGCTGGCGCTGGGCCCGGGCTGTCACATCGGGGAAAACGCGACTATAGAGGGTTCGGTGCTTTGGGACCATGTCATCGTCCGTAAAAGAGCTTCGATCAGTAATTCGATAATCGGTTCCGGAGCCTTGATTGAGAGTAAAGTAGATATTCCTGATCAATGCGTAATTGGGGACAAGACGGTTATTCTGGAGGACACGCATCTTCCGGCAGGCTCCAAAGTTTGGCCCGGGTTGCGTGTTGGTGAAGCTGATTTGCCGCTAAAGCCGCCGCAGTAAATCTACTGGAAACATTTCCAGTAGGGACGCAGGTGGTTTTTAACCTGTTCCACCACGGTTTTGCTGGTTTCATAAGCGAAGTCCGCTTGTAACCTAGCGGGGATGGGGCGGGGTTCAACCACCGGCACATCAAACGGGGCAATGCCGGATAGCAAAGCGAACCATATCTGAGGCAATACGTCCGGATTATAACCGGAAGCAATCAAATCAATCTGCTTGCCGCCGCAAATTTCGCTCATCTGGCGCACGTGGTCGCCCATCATTCTGAATCCGGCGGCTGTTAAGCCCAGCCTGGTCAGACCGTCTTCAAAGTAGGGGTCAGATCCGCCGTTGCGGATAATCAGCTGCGGTTTAAATTCGGCCACTACCGGCATGATAAGCTCATCGAAAGCCAGGGCGTAGGACCGGTTGCCGGCGTAGACAGGCATCGGGATATTCATTTTGAAGCCTTTTCCGTCACCGTCCCCGATATCTTCCGCGAAACCGGTGCCGGGGTAGATCGTCATAGGGTCCTGGTGAATATCGATAAACAGGAAATTGGGGGAACGGAACAAATAATCTGCAGTGCCGTTGCCTGCATGCGCATCTGAATCCAGCACGAGTACGCGGTCCAGTTTATAAACTTCCTGGGCGTATTTCGCGCAGAATGCCACATCATTGTAAAGGCAGAAACCCTCGCCGTAGGCTGACTTGGCGTGGTGTAATCCCCCGCCGATGGATACCACCTTCTGATATTTGCCGGTCATTACCAGGTCGGCAGCCTTTTTAGCCTGACCAACGACAACTCTGGCGGCCATTTCCACGTTGCCGGGACGCCCGATAGGCATATTATCCCCGGATTGGAAAAGATAAAAATCGTCGTCATAATCCCGGCCGACATGGGCAGCGGCGTAATATTTGCGGGTGAATTCGATATAGTCTTCACGGCAGATGCGCAGGAGGTCTTCGTCAGTAGCTTCACCGGCGGTGAGGAGAACGTAGTTGTTTTCCGGGGGAAGCTGCTTTTTCAGGTAGGGAAGGAAATTTTGAAACCGGTCCCCGCGGAAGGGGTGGCCGGGGCCGAAATCATACTCTTTCAGTTCATCCGAATACAGAAATGCGAGAGGCATTTTCCCTCCTGAATATCGAGGACCAGTCGGGAATATTTACAGGAATTTCAAGGGCCATCACCGGGAAA
>JANYKH010000046.1 GCA_025358235.1 Chloroflexota bacterium | reverse complement strand
GCGGCTACCACGGCTTCCAATCTGGGCTTTGAAGTACGTCAGGCGAGCCGTTTACAGGTTCGCACCAAGGCAGAAGCCCGCAAGATCGAGCAGTCTGGCGAAAAAGGCGCCGGGCTTATTCTCAGACCGCCAGTCGTTACCGTCATGGGCCACGTAGATCATGGCAAGACCAAGACTCTGGATGCCATCCGCTCCACCAACCATGTGGCGGAAGAAGCCGGTGCCATCACCCAGCATATCGGCGCTTACCAGGTCACCTATGCCGATCAGAAAATTACATTTTTGGATACTCCCGGCCATGAGGCCTTTAGTTCCATGCGCGCCCACGGCGCCAACATCACGGATATCGTGGTACTGGTCGTGGCCGCTGATGACGGCGTGATGCCTCAGACTCTGGAAGCCGCCAGCCATGCCAAGGCCGCCGGCGTTCCTGTTGTGGTCGCCATCAACAAAATGGATAAAGCCACCGCCAACCCGGACCACGTTAAACAACAGCTAGCCGAAATCGGTCTGGTGGTGGAAGATTGGGGCGGCGATGTCGTCGCGGTACCTATCTCCGCCAAAGCCAAGACCGGCATTACCGAACTGCTGGAGAATATTCTGGTAGTGGCGGAAATGCTGGAACTTAAAGCGGACCCGAACCAGCTTGCAACCGGCGTCGTTGTCGAAGCCGAAATGGATAAATCAAAGGGACCCGTGGCCACCGTCCTGATTCAGAACGGCACCCTGAAAGTCGGCGATATTATCGTTGTCGGTTCAGTTTCCGGCCACGTCCGCGCCATGCAGAACGATATCGGTAAGCGCCTGAAGAAGGCCGAGCCGTCAACCCCCGTCGAAATTCTTGGTTTGAGCGGGGTCCCCCAGGTTGGTGACCGCCTCGTAGCCGTGGCCAGTGAACAGCAGGCTCAGGCCCTTATTGAAAAACACCACGCTGAACAGGCTACCGCCCGCGCCATCAGCCTTACCAACGCTTACGAACAGATCAGCGCCGGTAAGATTAAAGAACTTAACATTGTCCTCAAGACGGATGTGCAGGGCAGCATCGAACCTATCCGCGGCTCACTTGAAAAAGTGTCCACGGATAAAGTTAAGGTGCACATCATCCACGCCGGCACCGGTAATATCAACGAAAGCGACGTCAACTTGGCCATTGCCTCGAACGGTCTGGTTATCGGTTTCAACGTCAAACCCGAGGGCGGGGCGGCCAAGCTGGCCTCTGAAAAGGGCGTCGATATGCGCAACTATGACATTATTTACAGCATCATCGATGATGTGACGAAAGCCACCCAAGGTCTGCTGGAACCTGTCCTGGTTGAAGTTGTTGAAGGCCGTGCTGAACTCAGGGCCATCTTCTCCGCCGGTAAAGGCCGCAAGGTTGCAGGCGTATATGTCACCGAGGGCAAGGTCACCCGTAACTCCACTGTCCGCGTTCTCCGCGCCGGCAAGAAATTGCTCGAAGGCGGCAAGATCAGCAGCCTCAAGCGCTTCAAGGACGATGTCCGCGAAGTGGCGGCGGGCTATGAGTGCGGTCTCGGTATCGTTGACTATGACGATTTCGCCACCGGCGATATCATCGAGTTCTACGGCATCGTCAAACAATAATTGACACTCATTGAGGGCGGGCATGTCCCGCCCTCTTTTTTTAAATCTCTATACCAAAAAGCGAACGTGCCCGCTCAGGAGGGCAGTGAATTATGCCATATCGAATTCAAAAGATTAATCATCTGATCCGCGAAGAAATCAGCGAAATGTTGCAGCGCAACGTCAAAGATCCCCGGCTGGGTAATTTTATCGGCATTACCGATGTCAATACTTCCCCGGACCTGAAACTGGCGCGCGTATTTGTCAGTTTTTACGGCACAGAAGAAGAGAAAAAACAGGCGATGCTCGCTCTTGATCATGCCAAGGGTTTCTTTAAGCACGAACTCGGCGACCGCCTCCGCATGCGCACTACCCCGGATATCGTCTTTCAGTGGGATGATTCCATTGAGCGCGGTAACCGCCTGATTACCCTTATGGAACAGGTGGATAAAGAGCCCAAGCCGGTTGATGCCTCTCCCGCTGAAGAGACCGGCTCTGATAAACCGGCGGCCTAATGAATCTCTCACCGGCACTGCCGCTCGACACTGCCCTTGAGTTGGCCTCCGATGCCGCCCGGGCTGCCGGGGTATTTTTACTGGAGAAATTCGAGGGCGTTCTGACTGTCGATTACAAAGACGCCGAACGCAGCAATCCTGCCTCCGAAGCCGACCGCGGCGCAGAACAGATAATCCTTACCGCTCTAAAAAGCCGTTTCCCTGATCACAGCTACCTCTCCGAGGAAACGGGTAAGGGTGGGTCGCCGTCTGACTACGTCTGGGTTGTTGATCCCCTTGACGGCACGGTAAATTTCCTCCACGGCTACCGGAATTTCTGCGTTTCCATCGGGCTTACTTACCGGGATGAAGTCGTGCTGGGCGTTATTTATAACCCCTTTAGCGATGAACTGTTTACCGCGGTGAAGGGCTCTGGCGCCTCCCTCAACGGCAAAGAGATGAGCGTTTCAAAAGTAAAAACGCTGCGCGAAAGCCTGGTGGGAATCTCTTTTCCCTACGGCCGCGATTCCGATGATTTTCGTCTGACCATGCTCTACAGTGAATATGTGACCCGCCATGCCCAGGCGATGCGCCGGGACGGCTCAACTGCGATGGCCCTGGCCAACGTAGCCTGCGGGCGTTTTGACGGGTTCTGTGTAGCGGGTAATTTGCCGTGGGATTACGCGGCGGGGACTCTATTGGTCTCTGAAGCGGGCGGGCGTGTATCGGACTTTGCCGGTCAGCCTTTCAGCTTTGTGAAGGGCCATGTTTTAGCCACCAATGGGCTCATTCACGCGTCACTGGTTGATATAAAACAAGATTGGTAAATCCTGTAATCCATTTCGCCCAATGTCATTGCGAACCTAGCGAAGCAATCCTTTGGCCTATCAACATATTAGCGCGCGCAGCGAAGCAGTTGTTTAACGTCCAACTCAGCTTGTCATTGCGATCCGTCGTAGACGGAGAAGCAATCCGTCCCTCCCCCTGTCATTCTGGACCTGATCCAGAATCCAGGAAAGACGCCATTCCAGCCCAAGCCGGAATCTATACTCGATTGTCTTACAAAACTATTGCCCTCTCCCACCGGGAGAGGGTCAGGGTGTGGGTTCAGGTGAATGAGGGCGAAGCCCTCACAAAAAATTCTTTCCCCTTTCGCTCGGGAATGTCTGCATAACAGCCAGTTTGGCAAGCGGAAGGGGGATAAAAGGGGATGGTTAACTCGTTCAAATTAACCCCATGA
>JANYKH010000043.1 GCA_025358235.1 Chloroflexota bacterium | reverse complement strand
CTATGTTTTTCAGGAATACTCGCTGGTTACAGAACTGACCGCACTGGAAAATGTGGCCCTGCCTTCGCTTTGTTGCCCCGGCATGCAAGATTCCAAAAAACGGGCTGCTGAGTTGTTGGATTTAGTCGGCCTGAGTCACCGCCTGAAGCACTACCCCCCGGAACTTTCCGGCGGCGAGCAGCAGAGAGTGGCGATCGCTCGGGCGCTGGTTAATAATCCCCGTACCGTCTTTGCGGATGAGCCCTGCGCCAGTCTGGATGCGGCCTCAAGCGAAATGGTTCTTCAACTTTTCTCACGGCTCAATAAGGAACTCGGCCAGACGATTATCATGGTGACGCATGAACCTGAGGATGTAAAGTACGTTAACCGCGTTATTTCGTTGAAGGACGGCTCCGTCGATAAAGGAACACACCGTTCCGGTGGTTAGAGCAGGCTTGGTGTATCTCGCTTTATTCAATTAGTTTTCAATAAGACCGCAAACTCTCCTTCTATCGTTATGTTTCGTTTAATGCGCCGGGAAATGAAGTAAATCGTTTCTAAAACAGGCTAATTATTGGCCAATAGTGCGCGCGAAATTGCATTGACATCATAACTTGCCTGTGTTAGTCTTTGCGTGGTTTAAAAACACAACCCAGACATTACCGGTCAACGTCCACAACCTGCTATAAATACCAGCATTTGCTGCGTGAAAAATAGGAGTTCAGGAGGTTCACCGTGAAAAAAGTTTTCCTGGTTTCCTTGTGTCTCATTCTCACCCTGGGATTCGTATTGGCTGGTTGCAGCTCTCCCCCCGCTTCCACCCAACCCCCCGCTACCTCGGCGCCCCCCGCATCCACCAGTTCGGCACCCGCTGCCGCCCCTATCACAGTTTCTTTTGCCAACCCCATGCCCCAGGCCGACCTCATGTCATGGCTCGGCACCATGAAACCGCTTTCCGAAGCGCTTGATAAAAGGACCAACGGCCGGATCAAAATAGACCCCCACCAGGCCGGTTCGTTAATGACCTTCGTCCAGATGCCGGATGCTATGGCCACGGGCCTCGGCGATACTGGGTTTTTGGGCACCAGCCTGCACCCCGCTCTGTTCCCGTCATGGCTGTGGGTGGGCGTTCTTGATCCCTCCACGGATACGCTTAACCCGCTCACCGGAACCTATGTTAGCGAAATCCTTTTCAGTGAATTCCCCAGCTTTTCCAACGAGCTTGCCGCCAAAAAGATGCAGCTCTACTTCTTTGACCCCACCGTCGTCTCCAGCCTCATTATGAAGAAAGCTACCCCCCGTATGGCTGATCTGGCCGGCAAACGGCTCAGAGTTTACGCCGGTGAATACCATGCCAAGCTTCATGAAATGATGGGCGCCATCCCCATGAGCACTCCCTGGTCGGAAGCCTACGACAATCTGGATAAGGGCGTCGTCGATGGCATGCTGACCACCCAGATCGGCATGAGAGATAACAAGCTTTATGAGCCTGCCAAGTTCCTCTACACCCTGGGCACAGGTATCCAGCCCAAGATGAACGCCGCTTACCTGACCATCTACCAGATGGATAGCTGGAACAAATTGCCTCCCGATATCAAGAAGATCATGCTTGAAGAAGCCAAGAAGATTGAAGTTGATTACTCTATCCAGCTTCGCGATAAATTGCTGCCCGCCTGCCTTGAGGATATGAAAAAGGGCGGTTTAACGATCAGCGACTTCCCGAAAGAAGATGTCGCCAAATGGGGCGTCTACGCCGGAACATTGTACGATACCGCCGCCAAGGCGATGGATGCCAAGGGCGCCCCCGGCACCCAGATTATCAAGCGTTACCTGGAACTGACCAAGATGTCTGAAGCCGATCTTAAGGTCCTTTACGACAAAGTTTGGGATAAGAGGATCGCGGCCCTGAAATAGACTGACTCTGTGAGAATCTAAAGATTTAAAGGAGGTGCGGCTTTGAAGGTAAACAGGATACTGACGCGGATTGAGGATGTTTTTTGCATCATGGCTATGTCTGCCCTCATCCTGGTCTCCGTCTTTGTCGCTGCGGAAATCTTCAGCCGCTCCTTCTTTAATAAATCGCTGCCCGCGGTTTATGATTCCATCCGCCTGCTGATCGTCCTCGTGGTTTTCCTTTCCGTCGCCTATACCCAGCGTGCCGGCCGGCACATCCGCGTTACTTTCTTCGCAGACCGGGTATCTCCTTCGGTGAGGAAAGCCATGGAGGTACTGAACCTTTTCATCGGCTTTGTATTCTGCGCGGTAGTTAGCTGGCAGGCATGGCTTTTCGCGGCAAGATCAATCGAAATCCGGGAATATTGGCCGGGGACTCTAAATCTGCCCGTCTATCCGGGCAAAATTGCTCTCTGCGCGGGGGTAATTGTTCTCAGCCTCCGTTTTCTGGTGGATGGCATCGCCAGAATCAGAAACCTGCCGATAGGGGCTGCGGCTGAGCCCTCTGAAGCTAAAACCAGCAACTGGGAAGCATAATTAACTCCGGAAGCATAAAAGGAACGGGTTAAAAAGCATGGATTCGATCTCGCTCGGTTTTGTCGGTTTGGCGGCAGTGCTGACTCTAATCCTGTTGGGCATCAACGTCGGGATAGCCCTCTGGTTGGTCGGCTTTTTGGGCATCTTGATCCTGAAAGGCGCGAATTCAGGCCTGGCTTCTCTCATTTACATTACATTTGATGCCACCTCTTCCTATAACCTGGCCGTCATCCCGCTTTTTATGCTTATGGGCGAAATCATTGTGATCCCTGACACTATCGGCTCATTTTTTCGGACCAGCCGGACCTGGCTGGGCAGATTGCCCGGCGGACTGGCGGTAGTTACGTTAATGACTAATACTGGCTTGGCTGCCACTACCGGTTCAAGCATCGCCTCAACCGCTCTCATGACCAAGATAGCCCTGCCGGAAATGCTCAAAGCCGGTTACCAAAAAGCCTATTCTCTGGCCGTTATTGCCGTGAGCGGCAGCCTCGCCGTTCTTATTCCACCGAGCATATTTTTGGTGTTCTACGCCATGCTGGCTAATGTCTCTGTAGGCAAACAACTATTAGCCGGTTTTATCCCCGGAATCTGGAACGCCCTGGCTTACCTGATCGTCATACTGGTCTGGGCCAAGCTTGATCCTAAATCAACTCCCCTCGGCCCCAAAACCACCTGGAAAGAGAAATTTATCAGCCTCAAAGGTATTTGGGGCACGGCACTCATGGTCGTGGTTATCCTCTGGGGGCTGTACTCCGGTTTTGTAACTTCAACTGAAGTTGGCGGGCTCGGCGTGGTTTTGGCGCTATTCCTGGCTTTGATTTCCCGCAAGACAACCTGGAAATCATTGAAGACCGCCTGCTGGAACTCGACCTGGGCTACCGGCATGATCTTTTTAATAGTAGCCGGCGCATTCGTTTTCTCGACCTTCCTGTCACTGAGCGGGTCAAGCAATTATATGGCCAAGGTTCTCGGCGGTCTTGAAGTCCCTACCTTCGTCAAATTCCTGGTGATCATCCTGATATACCTCATTCTTGGGTGCTTTGTGGACGCTTTCTCGATGCTTGCCCTCACACTGCCTGTTTTCCTGCCGGTAATTACCACCCTGGGGTTTGACCTTATATGGTTCGGCGTTATCTGCGTCATCATGGTTGAAGTGGCCGGCATCACACCTCCCGTCGGACTCGTGGTTTATACCGCCGCCGGAATCGCCGGATCGGATACCAAAATTATGGAAGTGTTTAAGGCCTGCGTTCCATTCGTTTTGATTCAACTGGTCACGGTCGTCAGTTTGTATTTCCTGCCTCAAATCGTGACTTTCTTACCTTCTATCGCCAAATAATCACGCTGATCGGCGGCTTTTTCATTGTATAATTAAGCCATCTTGTTATGGCTTTTGTTTATACTGCTCGGAGCCGCAATCGGCGCATTTGGTACGCTGATCGGGGTGGGTGGTGGCGTCCTCCTCATTCCCATTCTGTTATTTATTTATCCTGATTTTTCTCCTGTTACCATCACTGCCATCAGCCTGGTGGTCGTCTTTTTTAATGCCTCCTCCGGTTCTGTAGCCTATGCCCGGATGAAACGCACTGATTTTATTTCCGGCCTCCAGTTTTCCATTACCGCCGTTCCCGGTGCTATTTTGGGCGCGATAATAGCCGGTTATATTTCCCGCGGCGTGTTCCAAATCGTCTTTGGTACCGTGCTGATCCTCGTTGCAGGTTATCTGTTCTGGAAGCCTTCACGCCGTATAAATGTGGGAGATAAATTATCCGGCTCGTACACCCGCACTATCGTCGACCGTCAGGGAATAAAGTGTACTTATTCCTACAACCGGCCTCTCGGTATGGCCCTGGCTTTTTTCGTTGGCATTGTTTCAGGATTGCTGGGGATCGGCGGGGGCGTAATCCACGTGCCGATTTTGACTCAGCTTATGTCTTTCCCCGTGCATATCGCCACGGCTACCTCCCACCTCGTCGTAGCCGTTTCAACCCTGGCCGCGATAATCACCCATATCGTTAACGGCACTTTGTTTCAGGGCTTGTCTCAGGCCATCTTTATCTCGATAGGCGCTATCGGCGGCGCACAGCTAGGCGCCCGCTTGTCTCACCGCGTTTCTCCGGAGTGGATTGTCCGTTTGCTGGCTATCGCCCTCGCTATTGTCGCTCTGCGGCTTTTCCTTCAGCCCCGTTGATGATCCAAAAGCCCTTTGACAAATTGCCACATTGCCGTTTATGATGCTTAGCAATTTGGGATTGAGTACGTGTTGATGATTATTCAAGGTGAAAGAGAAATTAAACCCGGCGTAAAGGAAAACTTTAGTAGCGTTTCTATAATATTCTTTGCTATCCGCATCTTGATGGGCGGGATGATGTTGGAGGAGGGATTGCACAAGATTATCTCAGGCACCTTTTCCGCTGAGGGTTTCCTGTCTAATAGTGTTGGGCCGCTTTCCGGCTGGTATGGCAGTATGATTCCCTATACTCCATTGCTTAACACTGTAGTCATTTGGGCTCAAATCTTAATTGGTATTGCGCTTCTCCTTGGTTTGCTGGTGAGATTTATGTCTTTCTGCGCGGCAATAATGATGGTGATTTTCTACCTGGCCTATATACCCTCTCCGCTGGGCTGGATAAATTATCAACTTATCTATGCAGGTTTGTTTGTAGTAAATATGGTATCCGGTTCCGGTTATTTCTTTGGGTTTGATTCTCTGTTTTACACCCTCGAAAATACAAAACATTCCCTTAGATTACTATTTGGTTGAATATCTGAATCTCGAATTCCGGTCTGGTTCCCCCTTCGCTATCGAGTCCTGTGGTTTTCCGCGGAGAAGCCCTGGTGGGGACGCTGCTCCTTTCTCCACTATCGGAATTGGTTTGGACTTCGTATAATGGATTTATCAGGTCTATCACCCAAAATTTAGAAGGGAGGCATTTATGGATCTCAAAGCGTTGTACAGCATCCAGTATGGCGTTTACATCATTGGCGCCGGCAAAGGTGATAAAATCAACGGCCAGATCGCCAATACTGTTTTCCAGGTAACCTCCCAGCCTCCCATGATGGCGGTAGCCATCAACAAAAACAACCTGACTTATGAATATATCCACGCCAGCCGGGCGTTCAGCGTCTCCGCCCTTAGCCAGGAAACACCCCTGAGTTTTATCGGTCAGTTCGGCTTCAAAACCGGCCGGGATACAGACAAATTTCAGGGCGTAAAATACAAAACCGGCAGCACCGGCTCGCCTGTTGTTCTGGATAACGCCATTTCTTCTCTTGAGGTCAAAGTCAGCCAGGAATTTGATGTCGGCAC
>JANYKH010000039.1 GCA_025358235.1 Chloroflexota bacterium | reverse complement strand
CCGAACCTCCAGGCAAAGCTGGAACTAGTACGAGAGAAGATGGAACGCGACGAGGTAAGTACGGCTGAACAATACCTGAACAACGCCAAATCGCGACTGCAATCTAATAAGCAAGTCGAAACCGTCATCATCAAGAACGCTCACCCGGCAGAAACCCTGCTGGAATTCGCGCAAAAAAACGACGTTGATTTGATAATGATCGCTTCTCACGGCAAATCGGGTGAAAGCCAATGGGGCTGGGGGAAAGTAGCGGACAAAATTCTCCGGGGAGGCTGTGTCCCCGTATTTATGGCGCACGCTCCCGGCTGCGGCGCAGAGATGGCAAAAATCAAGTAAATAGAGGGGCTGCTCGGCAGGGGAATCCCTGAATTTATTTTCTCTTCAGGTTTTTAAGAAAAAAGGCGCTGACCATTCCGGCGAGGGGCTGTTCATACCAGCCCCAGAAGTGGTCCGCCCCCTCAATAACCCGGCATTCTTTCGGTTCCGGCAGATACTCGCACATGCGCTTCATTTCCAGTTCAGGAATGACTTCATCAATGCTGCCGGTGATGAATAACTTGGGCTTGGTAAAGTTTTCCAGTTCCGGGAAAGAATCCCGCGGAATGGCCGGAGAGATAGCGGCGTAGGCCTTGATCCGGGCATCTTCCATCCCAACACGGTACGAGAATGCCGCCCCGGCGGAGTACCCCGCCAATCCTATTTTGCCGGGCTCAACCCCCCGCAGCCCCGCCAGAAAATCCACCGCGGCCCGCACGTCATCCTGTTCCCCAAAACCCGCGTCATACTCGCCACGGCTTTCTCCGACGCCGCGAAAATTAAACTTTAACGCAATAAAACCCGTCTCCACCAGCGCGCGGCAAACGGCTTCCACCACGTTATTTTCCATGCTGCCGCCGTAGAGGGGATGGGGGTGGCACACCACGACACCGGGGGCAGGCAGCGCGTCCGGCACCATCACCAGACCCTCCAGCGTCAGTTCGCCGCTGTTAAACTCGATAGGTAGTTTTCTCATGTAAAAGATTTTATCTCTTTTTAGTAATAAACATCCACATAATGAAAGGCTTCCGCCAGCTTGAATTTCCGGCCTTTGGCCGCGTCCGCCGCCCGCTGTCGCACCCATGCTTCCGTCTCTTCAAAATGATCGCCCACCTGGCTTTCATGACATTTCAGGGCGGCCAATTTAGTCTCGATGGTAGTCGTGATATCTGACCAGTGGTTGGCATTATCATCCGGCGCCCAGCAATAGACCTCCCTCACTTTATGGGGCATGTAGCCCTGCTCAATCAGGTCGGGATACGCCAGGTGGTCCCGCGCGTAGGGATAAACGGCATCTAATGTCACCACACCGGTGATACGGTGATCACGGTGCCAGAGGTATTTCCGGTAGGGGTCCGGGCAGAAAACTGTTTCCGGTTTGTAAATGCGGATGCCGCGCACGATTTCCTTGCGGAATTGAGCGGTATCCTCCAAACCCTGGTCCGGAAACCGGAGGAACATGACGTCAGTCACGCCCAAGACCTTGGCGGCGGCCTGGCTCTCTTTTTCGCGCATTTTGGAGAGAACTTCAGGTTTAATCGTAAAATCGCTGGTGCCTTTGTCCCCGCTGGTGCACAGCAGGTAGGCCACCTTTTTTCCTTCCTTGATCAACCTGGCGATGGTGCCGGAACAGGCGAACTCAATATCATCGGGGTGGGGAGAGACACACAGGATATCAACTTTCTTTTCCATTTTCATCCCCTGAAAACAACGTATTTTTAGTATTCGGGGCGGGCTAAGACACCGGCCAGGCGCGGCTCGCGCAACGTCACGGTGAACTCAGCCATCATCTTTTCCGCGATGTGCGACCAGTTATAGGCGGCGGCAGTCTGCCTTACGTTTTCCTGATTCCACAATTGACCGTTCCGCAAGACTTTCTTGATTCCGTCCGCCAACATAGCCGGATCATTACGCGAGACCAAACACCCGTTGCGGCCATCAATAATTACTTCTTCTGCCCCACCCACCCGCGTCATAATAACCGGCGTTCCGCAGGATATCGATTCCAGCGCCACCAGCCCGAAGCTCTCGTAATATGAGGGTATCACCGTAACGTCTGCGGCGTTGTAATAAGCCGAAAGATCTTCCTGATCTATAAGCCCGGCGAAAAGCACCTGACCGGAGATGGCACGCGCCTCGACAAGCTGTTTAAGACGTTCCATTTCCGGCTTGCCAAGGTCATCCCCACCCGCGATAACCAGAGTCAAGAAAGGGTCTTTAAGCAAGCTGGTGGCCTCGACAAGTCTGTCAATGCCTTTGGCCGGGTCGATGCGACCCACATAAAGAATCACGTGTTTACCGGCGAGTCCCAGTTTTTGCCGGCATTCCGCTTTATTCATAATTTGAAACCGCTGCGGGTTAACGCCGCAGGGGACTACCCCGATTTTCGCTTCCGGGATATCCCAGCAGCCAAGCATCATCTGTTTTTCGCCGGGTGTGGCAGCGATAATCCGGTTGCATTTCAGCGCCAGGTTACGCTCGGTTTCAACGCGCAGGTCAGGTTCTTCATCTCCGAAGCCGGCGGCATTTTTAGCCGCGGCCACGGTGTGGTACATGAGCATGTGTGGTTTGTTCCACCAGTATTCAAGGATGTCCCCGGCGATGCCGGAAAGCCAGTAATGGCTGAAAATGAGATCATACCCGCCGGTTTCGCTCTTGCGGAACTGTTCCACCTGGCAGGCAAAATCCGCCAAATGCGGATATAGGGCCAGCTTGTGGATGCCCGTGTCACCCGCGGGCAAATGCACTAAACGGGCATTCGCTTCAATATCAATCACGGTTTCATGGGAAGGATCGTGGGCACGGGTAAAAATATCGATGTGATGGCCTCGCCGGGCCAGTTCACGAGTCAATTCCATAATATATACGCTCATGCCGCCGGTATCAGATGTCCCCAGACGCCCCATGGGACAGCTGTGGACACTGAGCATGGCGATATTCAGTCTCTGGCTCATGTCAGCCGGCCTCTCTGGTCAGACGGCATTTGTACAACTGGACTTCCTTGCCGCCAAGATAATATTTATATGGCTCGGCGCCCTTCAAAAAATCGTAGCGTTTCAGGCCGCGGTCAATAGCGTCCCGTATGGAATAAACTTTAGAGAGCAAGCCCACGCTGAATTCCCCGTAGGCAGGGTCATAGCCGCTGTTGTAAAGATAGCGGGCGCCTTTGTAATCGAAGTAAAGCGCGGCGGAGACCGGCTTCCCGTCAAGTTCAAGTATGCCCAGTCGGGCCAGGTTATC
Organism: Chloroflexota bacterium; assembly: GCA_025358235.1. Taxonomy (GTDB): domain Bacteria; phylum Chloroflexota; class Dehalococcoidia; order Dehalococcoidales; family RBG-16-60-22; genus JACPQH01. Next base: position 859 of record JANYKH010000039.1, on the reverse strand, counting down.
CGCGGCCATCGCCAGTATCAAATCATGGAAAAATGACTCCATTTCCGAGGAGAGGAAATTAGCTTTATCTGACCGGCTCTGGGTGAAAAAGCGGAAGAACAGGGGCAGATTGGCTTCGATTTCCGTTTTGGTTTCAATACTGCGGTAGTTAATTTTGCCCAGTTCTTCAAGGCGGCGCAATTTGCGCTTAACTTCATGGTGCTGCTTGCTGTTAAGCTTGTCCAGGTAAGCATCAAAACCGGCGGGCAGGTCCATTTCCACAGAGACGTTTGAGGGTTCAGTGGAGGCTCTCCAACCGGAGGCCTCCGCCATGGGCGCCAGCCGGGTCATCACCGTTGAATCCGGGCGCACGTCAGCGAGATTAAGCTGACGGACACCGGCATTAGCCAGTTCATTCAGGAGGGTAGTAAAAAAAGCCTCATGAGCCCCGGGATCCAGAATGAAGTCATGAAAATCGCAGACATCGGGGTCGCCGATAAAGGCGGCAGTGTCCCCGTTCAAACGGAGGGGCGCGACGCCGGTAATAGTCTCGCCGGTTTTCATGGAAAGGAGGTTCAGCGAACTGTCCCCACGGAAATGCCCCCACCACGATTCCAGCCAGGCCGGTAAGGTGAAGATCAAATTCCAGTCCAGCGAGGTTCCGGTGCGAGCCTTTAGAGCTTCAAGAGAAGCAAGTGTTTCCCCGGTCAAGATATCCATTAAATCCAGTTTAACACCGGCCAACCCTGTGAACAAGAATCAGATAATCCCATCATCCCGCAGCGACTTAATTTTTGCACGGCTCAGCCCCAACAATTGCCCGTAAATATAGTTGTTGTGTTGGGCGTGGACGGGGGCGGAACTCACAGATTCAGACTGA
>JANYKH010000324.1 GCA_025358235.1 Chloroflexota bacterium | reverse complement strand
AACAGTTCGATAAACGGCTCCGCTCCGGTGACCGCCGTACCTTCCGGTTCCGCTTTCTTAAGGGTCAGGCCGAGTATACCGGTTAATTCAACCAGCATCTTCTGCGCTTCCGAGATTTCATAGCCTTCAGCCCGCAGACGGTTGGTCTCTCTTACCAGATCAAAGATCGTCCCGATTGCTTGAGAGGTATTAAAATCGTCGTCCATTGATTTGATAAAAATCTCGCGGAACGCGTTCAGATCGATTTCTATTTTCTTAGTACCCGCTGATTTGGCTGTGATCGCTTCACGCAGCCGGTCGGCGCCCTTTTCTGCTGCGTCTACAGATTCATCAGAATAAGTTAACGGGCTGCGGTAATGGGAGCTCAGTATAAAGACGCGCAGCGCGTCGGCGCTGTGCCGTTCCAGCATCTTTTTAATCGTCAGCTGGTTGCCCAGGCTCTTGCTCATCTTCTGCTCGCCGATTTGCACGAGCCCGTTATGCATCCAGTATTTGACGAATGGCTTCACACCGGTAAAGGCCTCTGATTGGGCTATTTCATTTTCATGGTGCGGGAATATCAGGTCCGCCCCGCCCCCGTGTATATCTACTGACTCACCCAGGTACCTGAGAGACATGGCAGTGCATTCGATGTGCCAGCCCGGTCTTCCGGCGCCCCATGGGCTTGGCCAGGACGGTTCATCCGGCTTGGCTGCTTTCCACAGGGAGAAGTCCATGGGATGTTCTTTCTCTTCCCCCGGCTCGATACGCGCCCCGGCGATCATGGCGTCCAGATTTCTCCTGGACAGCTTGCCGTAGTCGGATACGCTGGTTACCCGGAAATAAACGCCGCTTTTCGTGTTATAGGCATGGCCTTTTTTTACCAGGCCTTCGATAACTTCGATAATTTTGGGGATTTCCTCGGTGGCCTTCGGGTTCACGTCCGAGGGCATGACGTTCAGCGCTTTCATATCCTGAAAATAGCTATCGCTGAACTTCTTCGCCAGTTCCTGGGCGCTGATGCCGGCGCGGTTGGAGCGCAGGATTATTTTGTCATCGATATCCGTCAGATTCTGAACGTAGCGCACCTGGAAGCCTTTATAGAGCAGGTAACGACGGATCACGTCAAAATTGATATAACTCATGGCGTGCCCGAGGTGCGCCTCATCGTAAGGGGTAACGCCGCAGACATACATTTTGACAGGGCTGCTCAGCGGCGCGAATTCTTCTTTTTGGCCGGACATGGTGCTAAATATTTTCATTTATTCCGCCTTCGATCATGGCTACGGCATAAGCGGCGATGCCTTCCCCCCGCCCCTCAAACCCCAGCCCGTTATTAGTGCTGGCTTTGACGTTCACCCGCCCGATCTCAATGCCGAGCGCATCACTGAGTTTATGCCGCATCGCTTCAAAGTTATCTTTCATTTTGGGCTCGATGGCCACAACAGTAGTATCTACGTTGACTATTTTCCAATGGGCTTGCTTAAGTTCCTGCACTATTTTGAACAGCAGGCTTAAACTGGAAACGCCTTTAAAACGTTCATCTCCGGGCGGGAAATATGTGCCGATGCTCCCCAGCCCCGCCGCCCCGATCAGAGCTTCTATCACGGCGTGAGTCAGGCAATCACCGTCAGACCAGCCTTCCAGGCCCTTTTCAAAGAGCATTTCCACCCCGCCCAGCACCAGCCGTCGGCCGGATACCAGGGGGTGCGCGTCATAGCCATAGCCGATACGTAAATTAGTCGTCATAATCTACCTTTAAACCAAGTCCAACCTTATCAACCCTTCTGCGCAGGCGATATCATCCGGCGTGGTGATTTTTATGTTGCGGTAGGACCCCTCGAAAAGCATCACCTTAACGCCGGTTTGCTCAACCGCCGCAGAGTCGTCAGTGAAATCACCGGTGACCTCGCGGTAGGCTTTGTCTATTATATCAAATCGGAATATCTGCGGAGTCTGGGCGGCGAAGAGGATTGGGCGGGGCGGGGTTTGCATAATAACCCGGTCAGGTCCGGCCACCTTGATGGTGTCTTTTACAGGCATAGCCGCGATGGCTGCCCCTGTTTCTTTGGCAGCTTCCATCCCAAGCTCAATAATCTCTTCGGTGACCAGCGGACGAGCCCCGTCATGGATGAGCACCCACTCGCAGTCGCTGAGTTTTTTTAACCCGGCCTGCACGGAGTCCTGTCTGCGTTCGCCCCCGAGACAGATTGCGGCGATTTTCGTCCATTGTTCCGGCTGGAATATTTCCCGGCATTGGGCTTCATTTTCCGCGCTGCAAACCAACACAATCTTATCAATTAGTGGGCTGGAATGAAACGGAAAAACCGCCCGTACGATGACAGGGATTCCCTCCAGAAAGGCCAGAGTTTTATCAACTCCGCCCATCCGCTGGCTGCCCCCTGCTGCCAGAATTATCGCGCCGGTCATCAGGCTTTTGCTGTTAGGCCTGCTTCGAGGGCCTTCAGCGCGCGGTTAATTTTATCTACAAATAACAGTTTTGGGGCGAACTTTTCTTTGGAAAAATTACGCTCCCCTTTGAAACTATCGAAGGACAATAGAACTTGCTGGATGTCAGAGTCGGTGACACGACATCCCGTGAAATCTATTTCGGTTTCCCGCTTTATCTTATCCAGGATGGTGTGATATTCCCGCACCTGGGTTTCCGGAATGGACTTGATTGTTTCAACGCTGTTTTTTAATACCGCCAGCAATTTCGTGTTGGCAACGATGGCTTGCTGCCTGGGAGTAACCATAATCCTTCCACTTCCCTTCTTTTATTCCGCCAGCCCGGCAGCTATTGCTTCTCTGACGGATGATACGGCCACGGTTTTGATACCGTTAAAATTTATAGCCCCGTTAGCCGGAATTATACACCTTTTTAGCCCTAAATGGCTCGCCTCGGCCAGTCTTCTTTCCAGCTGCGGCACGGGCCGCAGTTCGCCCGTCAGCCCGATCTCCCCCACCACCGCTGTCTCCGGCGCGAGGGGAATATCCCGGAAGCTGGAAGCCAGCGCAAGAGCGATTCCCAGGTCTGCCGCCGGTTCGCCGATTTTTAGCCCGCCGGTCACGTTCACAATGACATCCTGGTTGCCCAGCTTAATGCCCGCCCGGCGTGTCAGCACTGCCGTGATCAAAAGTAAACGGTTGTAATCTACGCCGTTGGCCGTGCGCCGCGGCAAGCCGAATGCGGTAGGGCTGGTCAGAGCCTGAATCTCAACCAGCATTGGCCGTGAGCCTTCCAGCACCGGCACAATCGCTGAACCGGCTACCGGAATTCCGCGCTGGGAGATAAAGGCGCTGGAGGGGTTGGGTACTTCTATCATACCTTCCGCTTTCATTTCAAATACGGCTATCTCATTCGTGGAGCCGAAGCGGTTTTTCACCGATCTCAGCACCCGGTAATTACTGAAATTCTCGCCTTCCAGGTAAAGCACCACATCTACGATATGTTCCAATGCCCGCGGCCCGGCAATTGCCCCTTCCTTGGTCACATGCCCGGTCACAAAGACCGGCACGGAATTAGCTTTGGCCCAGCGCATCAATTGAACGGTGCAGTCCCGCACCTGGTTGATACTGCCGGGCGCGGCGTCAACACTGGCCAGGTACATGGTCTGAATGGAATCCACCACTACTAATCCGACTTTTGAGGGGTCCGTATTGCCCAGCACCGCCTCCAGGTTGGTCTCCGCCACCAAAAACAGCCCATCCCCTTTAATCCCCAACCGCGCAGCACGCAGCTTTATCTGGTGCAGGGTTTCTTCTCCGGAAATGTAAATGACCTGTGCGCCGTCTTGCGTCATCGCGGCGGCTACCTGGAGCAAAAGCGTGGATTTGCCGATGCCCGGCTCCCCGCTGATTAGAATCAGAGATCCAGGTACGATGCCGCCCCCCAAAGCCCGGTTAAGTTCTGCTAACGCCATAGTGCGGCGGCCGGTATTTTGCACTGTGATGCCGGAAAGTTCCTGGGGCTGGGACTGGAGGGGTTGAGGCGCGCCGGTGGCGGACTGCGTTTTTTGGATGAAACTGTTCCACTCCTGGCAATCAGGGCAGCGTCCCATCCATTTCACGCTTTCTTTTCCGCAATTCTGGCAGGTATATACCAGCACCTGTTTTACGCTCTTTACCATGAATCGACTTTACTTGATTTCTTATAATTAGGCAAGAGCACGCCCCGGGTATTGATAATTGAAGGAAACTGACAGACCGGTTACTAAACAAAATAAACGGTTAGTTAACAACACAGATTTCAATATTCCCCGTTTTAGTGAAACTTTCAGGCTCAAATCGCCATGTCTATTGTGACAGGCATATGCGACAATTTACAGCCAATCCGGGCAAGACTATAATTATTAATTAGTGCCGGGAAATAGGAGGAGTTAGTTGTTCAAAGCAATCTTGTTCACCATCGGAGCCTTCGTCATGACTATGATAGCCAGCATGTTTGTTGCTTTCATCATCCAGATTATCAGCAATGTCGTCCAGAAGAAACCCAAACCAGTTGCCGCAGCTTCCAGTGATAAGAAAGGCGGCGCCTAAATGACAAATATTAACGTTTTTGATTTCTTCCAGGGTATCCAGACCTTTTTCTTGGTTTTCCCACAGCTTGCCATCGGCCGTATTATTTTGATTCTTCTGGGTTTCTTTCTTACCTATCTTGGTTACAAACAGGTGCTTGAACCCCTTATCATGATTCCGCTCGGGCTGGGCATGCTCTCCGTAAACGCCGGCCTGCTGGTATTTGAAGCCGGTAATATCGGTACCCTTTTCGTCAATCCTCTGGTAACCAACGTGGACGAACTGGTGTACTTTCTCCAGATTGATTTTCTACAGCCGATATATACCTTTATGTTCAGTAACGGCCTGATAGCGTGCCTGGTCTTTCTGGGCATCGGCGCCATCACTGAAGTGGACTTCCTCATCGCCAACCCCTGGATGAGCATGTTCTTGGCGGCATTCGCCGAACTGGGCACGATTTTTACTCTGCCCATCGCCATGCTCTTCGGTCTCACGGTCAAGCAGTCCGCCGCTATCTCGCTGGTGGGCGGTGCTGACGGCCCCATGGTGCTGTTCGGTTCACTGGCGCTGGCGAAAGAAATCTTTGTCCCAATCGCCATTGTGGCCTATGTTTACCTGAGCATTTGTTACGCCGGGTATCCTTACCTGGCCAAATTAATCCCGGAACGTTTGCGCGGGATCGAAATGGACTGGCGCAGCGTGCCCAAGGTTAGCCCAGCCGCCAAGTTCGCTTTTTGCGTGATCGTTCTTGGCGTTCTTTGCTTGCTTTTCCCCGTGGCTTCCCCGCTATTTTCCTGCTTCTTCCTGGGAGTGGCTATCAAGGAATCAAATATTCCTAAATATACCGAATTCCTTTCCGGCCCGGTGCTGTACGGCTCTACCTTTTTCCTCAGTTTCACGCTAGGAGCCCTGATGGGCGTAGATACGGTCATGAACCCTATTGTTTTAAAACTTCTAATTCTCGGCTGTATTGCGCTGACCCTTTCCGGTATCGGTGGAATCATCGGAGGGTTAATATGGTGGAAGTTCAGCAAGAAGCCCTTTAACCCTCTGGTGGGGCTGGCGGCCATTTCCTGTGTTCCCTCCACCGCCAAGGTGGCTCAGAAGGTCGCCTTTAAAGCCAACAAGAAATGCTTTATCCTGCCGTTCGCCATGGGGCCCAACATCGCCGGAGTTATTACGACGGCCATTGTTACGGGTATTTTTGTCAGCGGCATCAAGATTCTGCTGCCTTAGTCAAGAAACGTGAGTATGTTTAGAGGGGGCCTGAAAAGCCCCCTCTTTTGTTTTAATTGCCTTCTGTTGCGCGTCTTCTCTATTTCTAAGCTGTTATATCGGCTTTCGATTTTTGAACCGTCCGGCGGCATTCGCAGCCTGTAATATTGCCGGCATCGTCTTTCTTTGGAAGGTATTCATGCAACTGTGATGAAAGACCGGCCTTTTCTGCGCAGTCTTCAAATACGGGCTCATGAAGGCAATAATAAGGCGCTCCCGCCGAATTACCGGTCCACGCATTTGGTTGTTTGGTTTTGCCCTGGCAGTCCGGACGGTGGTGTCTGCCACCACTCCCGCAGTTGGTGATGACTATCGTGTATTTGTCTTCGTCTTCATCTACATGAAATTGACTGTAGTGCGCCCTCTGGTTCCGGCACCATTTGCGGATAGTTTCTTCGGCGGTGGCCTGGATCGGTGGTGTCCGTCCACGGAAAACATCATCAAAGTTACGCAGCAGGGCTTTTTCAACGGCGCCTTCGCCCATGTTTTCACCGATGTAGTTGAGCAGCGATTGAATCCAGTCAGAGAGATTATCATGTACCGGCTTGAAATCATTGCGGAGTTCGTTTAAATATTTGAGGGCGGCTGCGGTGTCGCCGGCCTTTATCGCGGCCTTAGCCAGTTCGTAAGGCCCCAGCAGGAGGTCATCCCTTTTTATAATCATAGCGTAGGCTCCTGTCCGGTTGCGGCGGCGGCTTTATCCTTTCTCTGCTATGTGTATCCCCGCCGCCCCGAAGAATAATTCCTTGTACTGCACGCTCTTAAACCCTACCCCCAGCAGCAAGTCCCGAACCTGGTCCGGGGTAAAAAAGTTGGCGGCAGATTCCGTCAAATACTTATAAGCTCCTTTGTTGCCCGAGAGCAGGTAGGCGGAGGGATAAACAAAACCGCGCAGATAAGCGCGGAAGAACGGCTTAATCCAGGTTTTACGGGGCTGGCTGCTCTCCACTGCCACGAACCGGCCGCCGGGGCGCACGACGCGCAGGATTTCACCCATATACTTTTTCGTATTGGGATTTTTGTAGGTCAAATTGCGGAAAGCGAACGAAATGCCCACGGCGTCAAAATAGCCGTCTCTGAAGGGCAGTTCGCCGACATCTCCGTATAGAAAAGTCACCTTCTTACCTTCTGGCAGGGTGGCCGCTTTCTGCCGCGCGATTTCCAGCATCGGCTCAGAATAATCCAGACCGGTGATTTCTGCGTCACTTAGTTTGGCCAGTCTTAAAGCCAGATCGCCGGTGCCGCAGCAAACATCGAGGATACGCTTGGGGTTATCGGCCAATACGGCCCGGGCGGCCTGCCGCCGCCACCCCTCGTCCATTCCCAGCGTGATGACGCGGTTGATCAGGTCATAGCGGGGGGGGACCGCCTCAAACATCTGGTGGAGGGGCTTGGATGGTTTGGTTTGCATCGGCCTAAAATACCTTTGCCAGGATATATCCCACGCCCATCAGGGCCTGAATCAACAGTACTATAAGTACGTTGCTCGCCTGAGCCGGTATAAACCGGCTGACTTCGTCGTACTTGCGGGAGCCGGTTATCGCCTTAAAGGCCATCGGCATCGTGAGCAGCGCCAGGAGCGTAAAGGCGGGCATGACGCCGAGCACAACCATGAGGATAATCCAAAGATAAGTGACTACGGTCAGGGTGATGTATATGATACTCGCTTTGCTTTTGCCCAGAGTGATCGGCATCGTCTTGCGTTTAACGGTTTTATCTGCATCCACGTCCGGAAATTCGTTTAAAAACAGCAGGTTATGCACCAGGATACCGGATGGGATTGAGATGGCGAATATCTGCCAGTTATACTGTGAAGTCTGTACGAAATATGCCCCCATGATGGGGAGGATGCCGAGGCCGAGACCCGGCGACCACTCCGGCCAGCCGTGTTTTAGGATAAAGGGCGTATAGAGAACAATGCAAAGCCCGGCTACCAGCAGGAGAGGCAGGAGCGCCCAACCGGCGGCAAAAATGAAAAATACGCCGATGGCGACTGCCCCGGTTAAACAACCCAGCCCTAATTTTAAAGCGACAGAAGGGGATATCTGCCCGGCGGGTAGAAGTCCGCTGCCACCGTTGAAAGGGCTCTTGACGGTCTTCAGATCGACTCCGGAGCGGAAGTCCACATAGTCGTTGAGGATATTGACGGCAGCGTGGGCGAGGACCAGTCCTACCATCGCCAGCAGAGCCTTCCAAAGATTGAAGTAGCCGTCATACCAGGCTATTGCGGTCCCGAGAAAGGCTAAAACCACCGAAAGAATGAGGAACTGGGGTCTGGTTTCCAATAACAACGTTTTAACATTCATGGCTCATACTCAGATGATGGGGATCATCCGGGGACGAAATGATACTTCCGGTTAGCGAGCCCTCCCCCCTATTTGGGCGCGGCGTCCGGCGATCAATATTTTAAAACGGCAGCCGGAAACCGGCATCCGCATCCATGCGCACCATTACTTTTTGACCAACCGTGGCCTTCAGATATTTCCGTGCATTGCCTTCTTTTAAGGCTATCTCCAGCCGGCCGGAACTGCCGATAAGGCCTATCAGTCCCTTGCCGTCCTGGTAGTGGCGGCTCAAACCGACAATGATGTGCTTACCGATTTCAATACTCAGCGAACTGCCCTCGGCAGGCAGGTGTTTATCAAGGAAGTTGGTAATGACGTTGCCGAAGCCATCGATATGGATGATTTCACCGGCAAAAACTCCGGCCTCTTCCTGGACCGGTTGCGGCAATGCGAAGCAGGTAAGACTGTCCAGCTTGTCACCGAATTCTTTCAGGGCAATGCCACGCGAAAGGTGCGCCGCCACCGGCGCGAAGATATCCCGTCCGTGAAAAACATTGCTGACGGGTTGGCACCAGAATTGGTGATTAGTGATGGAGACGGCTTCCATTCCGGCGGGGACATTAATCTGGCGGCGGGACGCGGTATCGCCGGTGCACTGGAGGATATAACTCAGTACCCCGTTGTCCGGGGCGACAAAATCCGCTTTTGGGGTGCGGAGAATGACAGCTTTACGGCTGGTGCCGACTCCGGGATCTACTACGCAGAGGTGGACGGTGTGCTGCGGGAATGATTCCCACACCGATCCTAACAGGTAGGCGGCTTCCTTGATGTCCTGCGGCGGCACAATGTGGCTAATATCAACGATTGCGGTATCCGGATTTACTCCCAGGATAACCCCCTTCATCGACCCCACATACCCGTCACCCAGGCCGAAATCCGTGATCAGCGTGATTATAGCAGGCATGCCGCCCTGAAATTACGTGCCCAGCTTCAGACGTACCAGTGATACGGCGATAAAGAGCACTGTGAAAACGATGGTCAACTGGAAAAGTGTCTTTTCTACGCCGCGTTTGGTGCGGTACACCGTGTCTGCCTGGCCGAAGATGCCGCCCAGACCGCCGCCCTTCACCTGAAGCAGCACGAAACCGATAAGGAAGACGGTGAGGATGATTTCCGCTATGTCAAAAGCTAAACCCATGTTCATTTAGTAATCCCTCTACTGTTTATTATAATTCAGAAAGTTTACGAGTCAATAATTCATTGACGACTTTAGCGTTGGCGCGGCCCTTGGTGGCCCGCATAATCTGCCCGACTAGGAAAGCGACGGCCTGTTTTTTACCAGCTTTGTAATCAGCCACCGGATTGGGATTCGCCAGCAGGATTTCTTTAACGGTCGCTTCGAGTTCGCTGGTATCGCTGATCTGGCGCAGGCCCTTTTCGCTGATAATTATGTCGGCCTTTTTGCCGGAATTAAACATTTCCTCGAGGACGGTTTTGGCAGTGTTGGCGTTGATTTCACCGTGGGAAGTCTTGATCAAGGCGCAAAATTCCGGGGGGCTGACCTTTTTCCGGAATTCTTCAAATTCCACATCCGCCACTTTCATAATGCGCAGTCCCTCGCCGAGAAGCCAGTTGGCGTTCTCCTTAGCGGGGATGGCGGAATCGCACTTCACCATTTCTTCAAAATAATCGGCCATCAGGCGTGAGCCGGTCAGCAAGTTAGCATCATAGAGCGGCAGGCTGTAATCTTGCACGAAGCGGTCCCGGCGGGCTTCCGGCATTTCCGGCAGTTTGGCCCTGACTTCCGCGATCCATTCCTGTTTGATGATAAGCGGCGGCAGATCCGGTTCAGGGAAGTAACGGTAATCATGGGCGAATTCCTTGCTGCGCTGTGAGACGGTGATGCCCTTGGGCTCTACCCAGCCGCGGGTTTCCTGGACGATCCTTTCGCCGGCGGCGGTCACCTGGCGCTGGCGGGAGGATTCAAAATCCAAAGCCTGATAAACAGACTTGAAGCTGTTCATGTTCTTGACTTCGCACTTGGTACCGAAGGTTTTAGTGTCTTGCGGGCGTATGCTGATATTCGCATCGCAGCGGAAACTACCTTCTTCCATGTTCCCCGTGGACACGCCCAGGAACTGCAAAATGGTGCGCAGTTTAATGAGGTACTGGCGGGCTTCTTCCGGGGACCGGAGGTCGGGCTCCCCCACGACTTCCATGAGCGGGACGCCGGAGCGGTTTACGTCAACGAGACTATAGCCTTCAGCACCGATTACCTGCCGGTGGGTGAGTTTGGCGACATCTTCTTCAAGGTGCACTCTGGTAATGCCGCACTTTTTCTTTTTGCCGTCAACCTCGATTTCCAACCAACCGCCGAGGCCTATAGGGGCGTCAAATTGCGATATCTGGTAGCCCTTCATGAGATCAGGGTAGTTGTAATTCTTACGGTCGAACTTGGTGTATTCGGAGATGGTGCAATTGAGAGCCAGAGCGGTCATCATCACAAAGTCGATAGCCTGGCGGTTAATCACCGGCAGCATGCCCGGCGCCCCGAGGCAAATAGGGCAGACGTGGGTATTTGGGGGTGCATTGGCATAATCCGCGCTGCACCGGCAAAACATTTTGCTTTTGGTGAGCAGTTGAGCGTGAACCTCGAGACCGATAACCGTTTCGAAATCCATATAAAAATCAGTATAGCAATAAAGGGTGTATCTGACAAGAATAGGAGGTGCTTACTGTAGTAATTCCGCGGCGGAAAGAAAATCGGGGGAAATTGATTTTACCAGAG
>JANYKH010000298.1 GCA_025358235.1 Chloroflexota bacterium | reverse complement strand
TACGTTTTTATAATCACACCGCGTAGTACCCGATGTAATAACGGGTACGACCTTCACGACGAGTGTTTTCTTTTTCTGCACCTTGATCATATAGCGTATTGCCTCCGTGACGATAACAACCTTTCGAGCCGGCGTAAGCGGGTTTGCGGGGCGCGGGTCATACAGGCGCGGGAGGCCGCGAATATCGCAATGCCCGGGATCGCCGAGGCATCCGCCATGGCCAAAAATGTTAAATGAGCCCGCATATCCATGCGCCAGATCTTGAAGCGTATCTGCGATAGCATCCGCGTTATTCAGGAACACGCGCGCTTCAAAAGAAACCCCTCCATGATCAACTCCATCAAATTCAAGATCAGCACGCACGAATTCCCCCTCGATTCCTGTCAGAACGATAGGCCCCGACGTGAATGGTGGCGGCGGTTCGCCTGAATAGCTTACGGTATCTCCCTGTCCTGCTTCTTTACGCTTACGAGTTTTTGCGGATTTATCTTTCATGATTTCCTCAGTTCTACTGTGCTGTTAGCGAAATAGACGCGGTGCCATATTCGTAACCTAGCCTATTGATGTCGAGAACGGCTTCCACGGTCATCGAAAAAGGAGCGAGCGGTTTGCCTAAATAGTCCGGCGGTATAGTCTGAACCCCGTGCCGCAGTTGCCAGAGATACCAGATACGATCAATCATGGCATGATGCGCCCAGAAAATGGGGTCATAAGCGGCGGTGCCCACATTGCCCATATCGCCACCGTCCGATGATGTTGCGGGGTTTAGCCCTCCGGTCCATCCGTGTATAAAATCATGCACATCTTCCAGGGCGAGCTGAAAATCAATAAAGCTATTTAGATTCAATAAAGATTCGAGCCGCTCAGTGGTCGGCAATCTTGAAGGCCTGCCCGGATAGCGTGTGGTTGACCGGGCAGGGTCGTTTTGTAAGGGCGGCACCGGCCCGGAATACAAGGGGTTCGGGTTGCCATCGGCATTCTCGTCCGAGTATGCCTTCGGGACCCCATCCCTATGCGAGGCTGGTGATGTCCAATCCCACCACGGAATACAAGCATCTGGATTTTGGTCGCGCATGGCGTGTTCCACATGGAGTAAATACGCGCGATGCCAGGGCAGGAACAAGTTATAGGGCTTTTGCTGCCCCAGGCCGACCTTGCCGTGATGCCAACATTGCCACTGGGGATATCCATGAAGTCCTGCCCAGTAGATCGCACTGCGGTTATCGGTGCCGCTGATTGCCTGCATTTTTCCCGTAGCGTCCCGCAACGCATCCAGCCTGCCGGGATCGGAAGCCAAGTTCTCTGCGCTGGTGCGAGTGATGATGTTATTTGCCATTACCGTCCTCCGAAGTTACTGGTTTTATTCCTTCCTGGGTTTTCACCCTCAATTCCGCATTTTCAACGGCAAAAACGTCCTCCGCCGATATATCCTTGCCAAAATGAACGGGTATCAATGTAAGCGGGATAGCTTGCTTGCCTGATATCATTTTTTCCGACTCCTCCGGAAGGATCAGTTCTCGAGACATTGGCGACCGGGCTTTTTTGTCTGCTGCGCGTATGGCTGGTACGCTCGGACCATACCCATAAATGGGAATCGTTCCTACGAAGCCATACTGTGAATGTAACGGTGTCCCGATATTCGCCGATTTGTTGCCAATAAAAACTCGAACCTCATAAGAGGGTCCCGCTTGCTCAAGGCCATGAACTACCAGATTCAGGGGTTTTCCTTGAGAAACCGGGACAGCCACCGGCATGGTTACGCCGACGCCGAGGATACGCTCGACAGATTCCCCTGTTTCCTTGCTATTGTTCACTACAGGGATTCCATGGAATTCAATGTCTGCATTCTTAACCTCTTGCGGGAACCATACACTCTAAAGGTTTAGCATAGATCATGCTAGTCAGAAAGCAAGGAAAGGTATGGGATGCGAATTGCCTCAATAAAAAAAGCCGAAGAGACGTATCAAGCCGATACGTGCCTTAAATTATCCTATAAATACATAGGTTTGGGATGCCAGGGCCTTTGACCTCCCCCTCACAACCAACCTCCGATAAAACCGGCGCGCCTTAAGCCGTTGGCTATGTATGGGCAGTTTCGCATCAATTGCCACAACAAGCCCGTGCGATGATTTTCAATCATTAAAACGATGGGTCCTTGATTGAGCCCGAAATGCCATCGCGATACCCATCCATAGGGATTGCAGGATCTTTGTAGTGGTCAAGTAATTTCAGACACCGGGATAGGTGGTATTGCTACCATTTTTCGTTCATAAGCGGCGGGTGGCAGAT
>JANYKH010000035.1 GCA_025358235.1 Chloroflexota bacterium | reverse complement strand
GCTTTTACACCCCCGGCCTTCGGCAAAACTATTAGTTGACTAGGGCTGGCGTCCCTTGACCAGTACGTCGACGACCGCGGGATCGGCGAGAGTGCTGGTATCGCCCAGGTTGCCATCGCCGCCGGCGATCTTGGTGAGAATTCTTCTCATGATCTTGCCGGAGCGGGTCTTGGGCAGGCCATCCGCCCACTGGATCTTGTCCGGTGTAGCGATAGGCCCGATAGTAGCCCGTACGTGGCCAATCAGTTCCTTCTTGAGGGCATCAGTCTTCTCGACGCCGTTCTTGACGGTGACGAAAGCGTAAATCGCGCTGCCCTTAACTGGGTGGGGCACGGGTACGACAGCCGCCTCAGCTACTGAGGGATGGCTGACCAGAGCGCTCTCTACTTCAGCGGTGCCGATGCGGTGGCCGGAAATCTTGATGACATCATCAATACGGCCCATGAGCCAGATGTAGCCGTCATCATCCCAACGGGCGCCATCGCCGGTGGTATAGACGCCGGGGAACTGCTCAAAATAGGTCTTCTTAAAGCGGTCTGGTTCACCCCAAACGCCGCGCATAAGGCCCGGCCAGGGTTTGTTCAGAACCAGGTAGCCGCCTTCGTTCTTGTCGACGAGAGTGCGGTCTTCCCGGATGATCGAGGCATCAATACCGAAGAACGGTAAGCAGGCAGAGCCGGGCTTGAGCGGGGTGATGGGCAGCGGGGTCATCATGAAGCAGCCGGTTTCGGTCTGCCAGTAGGTGTCCATGATCGGGCATTTGCCCTTGCCGATTACGTTGTAGTACCACATCCAGGCTTCGGGGTTGATCGGTTCGCCGACTGAGCCCAGGATACGGAGGGCACTTAGATCATGTTTGTTTACAAATTCGTCGCCGTCTTTCATCATCGCGCGGAGAGCAGTGGGAGCGGTGTAGAAGATGCTGACTTTATATTTTTCTACGATATCCCAGAAGCGGTCCGGGGCGGGATAGTTGGGCACGCCTTCGAACATAACGGTCGTGGTGCCGTTGGCAAGGGGGCCGTAAACGATGCAGCTGTGGCCGGTAATCCAGCCGATATCAGCGGTGCACCAGTAAGTATCTTCGTCCTTCAGATCAAAGACGTATTTATTGGCCAGCATGGTGTAGAGAAGGTATCCGGCCTGAGTGTGCATAACGCCCTTGGGTTTGCCCGTGCTGCCGCTGGTGTAGAGGATGAACAGGGGATCTTCTGAATCCAGCTGGGCAGGTTCGCAAAATGACTTGATGTCCGCGGCGGCCATTTCATCCTGGTAGAACGTATCGCGGCCGGGAACCATGGTGGCGCCGTGGTTGGTTCTCTTGACGACAATGACTTCCTTGACGGTGGGGCATTCTTTCAGAGCGGCATCGGCATTATCCTTGCTCTTGACAACCTTACCCGAGCGGTAGTAGCCGTCAGTGCAGATAAGCATGTTTGATTCGCAGCTCTGGATACGGTCTCTCAGAGCATCGCCGCTGAAGCCGCCAAATACGACAGAGTGGATAGCGCCGATTCTGGCGCAGGCCAGCATGGCGATGGGCAGTTCAGGAATCATGGGCAGGTAGATGGAGACGCGATCGCCCTTCTTGACGCCGTGCTTCTTGAGCACGTTCGCGAAGCGGTTGATCTGGGTATAAAGATCCTGGTAGGTCAGGGTGACGCGGTCACCTATATCGCCTTCCCAGATGATGGCGGCTTTGTTCTTGCGCCAGGTCTTGGTGTGGCGGTCAACGCAGTTATAAGACGCGTTCAGTTTGCCGCCGACGAACCACTGATGTTTGGCGTTCGCAAAATCGGCCACCAGAACTTTGTCCCATTTCTTAAACCAGTCAAGGTTTAAGGCCATCTCGCCCCAGAATTTTTCTGGATTATCGATGGACGCTTTGTACATCTTGCGGTATTCGTCCATACTCTTGATGTGGGCATTCTTCATGAGTTCGGGGGAAGGAGGAAATATGCGGTTCTCCTCCATCATTGATGAAAACTTGGGCTGGTCCATTAAAAACCCTCCTTATAAGGTCTATTAATATTTGGACATACTTTTCTATAATGTAGTGTACACGCAATTCGTTTTAAAATAAAGGTGCGAATTACGTAAGTAATTTGAGTGATCATCCTAACAAATGCTAAGATAAACAACGAGCCGTGAGGAAACGTTTTTTGATTGGATAACGGCCATTCACTAAGGATAATCAGACCGTATTTCATAAATTTATAGGAATTAATGCTTTTCGTGGGCTGAAATATAAATAATGACGATAAAACTCATACTGGCTGAAGACCACACTCTGGTTCGTGAAGGCATCCGCGAGATGATCAGCGGCCAGCCGGACATGGAAATATTGGGAGAAGCGGCAAACGGGGCTGAAGCGGTGGAATTGGTAGGCCGCCTGCACCCGGATGTAGTCCTCATGGATATCGCCATGCCGGGGGTAAACGGCATCGAAGCCACCCGCATCATCAAAAAAACCTTCCCCAACGTGAGCATTCTCATTCTAACCGCTCACTATTCCCAGGAATTGATCATGGCGGTGGTGGAAGCCGGGGCCGCCGGTTATATGCTTAAAAATTCCCGCGGACAGGAACTGGTAAACGCCATCCGCGCCGTCAATGACGGTGAATCCGTCCTGCATCCCGTCATCGCTCAGGAAATTTTCCGCCATCTGGCCCAGGGGACGCCCTCTGAAGCCGTTACACCCCGTACCAGTTCCTCTCTTACCGCGCGCGAACTGGAGATTTTAAACCTGGCTACGGAAGGTCTGAGCAACGATAAAATAGCTCAGAAACTCGCCCTTGGACCACGTACCGTGCAAACGCACTGGCGCAACATCTTCAACAAACTCGGAGTCAGTTCCCGCACTGAGGCCGTCATCTGCGGGCTGCGCAGCGGCTGGGTACACCTCAATAATAAACCGCCGGAACAGCCTCAATAAGTTAACCGATGCAGCCGATCCAGGATCACTTAAATCTTATCGAGGCCAGCCAGAAACGGCTGGCCGGGCTCCTCGCCATTTCCACCGCCGTCAACCAGTCGCTCGATGTCGATGAAGTGACCAATGTAGCGTCAGATCGTATCATCGAATTGATTCCAGCTGACGGCATAATGCTCTTCGTCCTTGATGAAGAATCCTCCATGCTGGAACTGCGGGCGCACCGCGGAATTTCTTCTGATCTGGCATTAGCCATGCGCCAGGTGCAACTCGGTTCAGGGCCGCACGGCATTGTCGCCAGCCTGGGCGAACCGGTGTTGATTTCGGACCCCTCATTCGATCCCAACATCCCCCCCGCCCTGCTCCGCACTGAGAAGCTGGGAGCGGAATACATCTACCCCCTTAAATCCAGGGAACAGGTGGTGGGCACGCTGTGCCTGATCGCCGGCCTGGAAAAAGAATTGAGCCAGCCGGACCGGGAACTGCTGGGATTCATCGGGCTGGAAATCGGTGTAGCTATTGAAAAAGCTCGCCTTTTCCGTAAGTCGGAACAGGCCATGAAGCGGTACCGCGAACTTTTTGAAAAGGCCCATGACGGCATCTGGGTGCAGGATACGGAAGGTACGATCGTCACCGTAAATCAGGCGGCGGCTTCCATGGCCGGCTATGACGTCAACGATCTCATCGGGCAATATGTGATTAAATTCCTTTCTCCTGACGCCCTCGGCCTGGCTAAAGAAGTCCGTTATAAATTACTGCACGGGTTACCCATCAACCAGCCTTACGAGCAGAAAATTTTATGCAAAGACGGCCGGGTGGCCTTCGTCATGCTGACCACCAGCCTGCTGGGTGACGTGGAACATCCCATCGGTTTCCAGCACATTGCCCGCGATATTACGAACGAGAAAGAATTACAGGAAGAACTGCGAACTTACATCAGCCAGATTTCCAGCGCTCATGAAGAAGAGCGCAACCGCATTGCCCGCGAACTGCATGACGATACTATCCAGGCATTAATTGCTCTTTCCCACCGGGTGGACCGCCTGTCGGCCAAATGGGAACCGCCCCCCGCCGGCGCCGCCGAAGTCATCGAGAAAATGCGCGGCGATCTTGACGGAATCCTGGTACGGCTGCGCCGTTTTATCCAGGAACTCCGGCCCCCCACCCTGGAATACCTGGGCTTTTTGCCCGCCCTCACTGAGCTTATACGCGAATTGAAGCAGGAAAGCGGGATCAACGCTGCCCTTGATGTACACGGAACTCCCCGCACTCTGACCAAACAGGAAGAGTTGCTGGTTTACCGCATCATCCAGGAAGCCCTGTCCAACGTGCGCAAGCACTCCCATGCCACCAAGGTCGATGTGAAAATCGAATACCTGGATGATAAAACAAGAATCCGGATAATCGATAACGGCTTTGGTTTCAGTCAGAAAGGGACCATGGAACTGGCCGGCAGCGGCAAACTGGGACTGGCCGGGATGTTCGAGCGAGCACGTTATATCAAAGGAATCCTCAATATTGAATCAGTGCCCAACGCCGGGACTACGATTATGCTTGATATTCCCGCCTCACCCTGAACGGCTCTTTACATGCTTCCGGCTTTTGTTTAGAATCGGGGAGTAGACGCCGCAGGAGAAAATAAATGGACTGCATTTTTGACCAGATTGTGGCCGGCAAGATACCCACCCAGTTCCTCTACCAGGACAATGAAATCGTGGCTTTCCGGGATATTCATCCTCTGGCCCCGGTCCACATCCTGATCATCCCTAAAAAACACATTCCCTCGCTTGCGGGAATGACCGAAGCTGATTTACCCCTGATCGGGCG
>JANYKH010000283.1 GCA_025358235.1 Chloroflexota bacterium | reverse complement strand
TTGAAGAAGGCTGCCTGAGTATTCCGGGCTACGTAGGCGAAATCACCCGTGCCGAGACCGTCACCGTAAAAGGTAAAGACCGTGAGGGGAAGTCCATCCGCATTAAGGGAGAGGGGCTGTTAGCCCAGGCGCTGGAGCATGAAATCGACCACGTCAATGGAATTCTTTATATTGATCATCTGGAAAGTGATGATAAACTGGTCAAATTAGATCCCTCGGATGCCCCTGAAGAGGAAGCCGATATTGATTCTGGGTAAACTAATCAAAACGAGCTGAATTAGCTGTAACTCCTGCTATTTAGATCGTATATCTCCTGCGTAATATTACCCTTTTACGGGTAAAACACCCCGCCAAATATCCGTATTACTACTTATATCACTGTAAGCAATTCGCTGATACATTGATTGTATCTGCTACAGTTGCGCTCAGAATTAAGGGGTGACACGTGAAATACTTGCGCAGCGTCTTTGACGACAAGCTTACTATTGCTGCGGGCATCATCTTTCTGTTGATTTTGGCCTTTGTGGCCTTTGGCGTTTATTCGCCGCTGCCCATGACAGATCCTTTGATGGGGGTTTTCGTTTACGGCATGGTGGTTGTCCTGTTCTTAGCCGGGGGAGTCGTCTTCGCCCTGGCCATCATGAGGAGTTAGATGCAAGATCAAGTCTGCCATGTCCACCGCGGTAAGCTTCTCTTCCTGATGATGGCAGGCGCCGCCAGTATTTTGCTTTTGTCCATTGGTGGCTATCAACTGGTTCAGTTCTCTGATTCACCGACATTTTGCGGGTTGCTCTGTCACCGGGTTATGGTGCCGGAATATGCCGCTTTTCAAAACTCACCACATTCACGCGTATTGTGTGCTTCCTGTCATGTGGGGTCCGGCGCTGATTACCTCGTTCGCAGTAAGATCTCCGGTATTCCGCTGATCTTCCGTACAATATCCGGCGATTATGACCGGCCGATTGTCACCCCGGTTGAAAACCTGCGGCCCGCGCGGGAGACCTGCGCCCAGTGCCACCGGCCGGAACGCTTTGCCGGAGATCTGGTAGTGACCAAAACAACTTACGCTGCAGACCAGACTAATACGGTTCATTCTGATACACGGATAATGAGGGTGGGGGGTGGTCCTTCCCACGTTGCCCAGGGTATTCACTGGCATATTCAGGCCACCGTTGATTATCTTGCATTAGACCGCCAGCGCAATGATATCGCCTGGGTAGAAGTAAAAGGTCTGGACGGCTCAAGCACGGTTTTCACCGATACTGCACAGACGGCCAGCGTGACCCCGGATAAAATCCGCGATGAAAAGCGCACGATGGACTGCATCGATTGCCATAACCGGGCAACTCACGTTTTTAACTCGCCTGAAACTCTGATCGATCAGGCTTTTCTGCAAGGCCAGCTCGATACTGACTTACCCTATTTAAAACAACAGGGCATTCTGGCTTTGGACCCCGCCGCGCCTACTATCGCCGAGGCTTACGCCCGGGTTGATGCGATCAAGGACTTTTATAAAACGAAATACCCCAAGATCTACCAGGAAAATCTGAATTCCATTGACTCCGCGGTGCAGGTGATGAAAGGTATTGTAGATCTTACCAATTTCCCGGATATGCAAGTCACCTGGAAAACCTATCCTAGCAAAGCCACCCACGAAGGCTGTTTCCGTTGCCACGGCAAGTTAACTGCCCAGAACGGACCCGATAAGGGGAAATTAATAAGTTCCGATTGTGAACTTTGTCATTATTTTAAAGGAAATCAGTAATATCAAAGGGGGGCCGGGATGTTCAAACAGATACGAATAAGCCATTTCCTTTTCGCGATCTTTGTGATTTTTGTCCTGATTGCAGGCGGGTGCCAGTCGACACCTTCGCCCAGTACCACCCAGCCTCCCACAACAGTTGCACCGACGACTGCAGTGCCCGTGACACCCGGTCCAATAACCGGAACAATTACAGGCACTGTGACGAACAGCTTAACCAACGCTCCGGTGGCCGGAGTGACGGTAGCCACTGACCCGGTTATTCAGGGTGTTACGATTACCTCCGCCGCTAACGGCTCATTTTCAGCCACTTTGCCGGTGGGGTCCTATGCCCTTTCTTTCAAGAAAACCAATTTTAAACCCCTGACCCAGCCGGTAAGCATCGTATCCGGGCAAACCACCAAGAATATCGCTCTTGCGCCCGCCGCACCGGTGGTCGTAAGCCTGGGGACACCCCTCACCGCCGCTCCGGGCGCATCTCTAAGCTTGAAAGCTGCTATCGATTCCCTTGATGGTTCCACGGTAGTGAGTTATTCGTGGGCTCAGACGGGTGGCACGAAAGCAATTTTATCTGACAATACTACTGATACGGTGAAAATAGCTCTGGCCAATGCCGCCGCGTATAAAGCGCAACTGATTAGCTCCCTGGCGCAGGAAGACCGCTACCAGGTACAGCCCATTAACCCCCATGCCGTCTCCGCCACCGAGGTGGTGAGTTTGCGTCTGACCGTGACCACTTCCAGCGGCAAGTATTCCGCAGTTCAGACTGTCACTTCAGACCTGCCTTACGCTGTCACCACCGGCATTGAGGATGTTCCTGTTGCCGTTCCGGTTTTACTCCATGCGAAAAAGCAAAATTCTTACCGCTGGACCCTTGCCGGTCCGTCAGGGTCTAAAGCAGTCATTGACGGAGCATCGGAACAAAATCCCGCGTTTACTCCTGATGTCCCCGGTAAATACACGCTGACTGAAGCTACCGGCAACGGCACCGTCACGCTTTACGCCGGTACATGGGAAGGCGCCATCACCAGCCAGGATGCTGCTGGCAAGCCTATCTCTGCAGGTTGTGTCGTTTGCCACAATGACAAAATTGCCCCTGATCAATTTAAAGACTGGAGCAAAACCGGGCATGCCGCGATTTTCACCAAGAACATAAATACCAGCACACATTACAGTGAAGATTGTTTGGCCTGCCACAGCGTTGGCTATGATAAGAAGGCCAATAATTTGGGCATTGACGAACAGCCGGACTATGCCGCTTTCGTCGCTTCCGGGATGCTGTCAAAAGCATCTCCCAACAACTGGTCTAATATGTTCGCCAAATTCCCCCGGACGGCCCAACTGGCCAACATTCAATGCGAGAACTGCCACGGCCCGAACAAAGATACCGGGCTTCACGGCAACGGTAAAATTGACGCCTCCCGCGTGAGCATTTCAGCGGATGTTTGCGGCAGTTGCCACGGCGAACCTCTCCGCCACGGCCGCTTCCAGCAATGGGAAGAAAGCGGACATTCCAACTTTGAACTGGCCATTGATGACGCAACAGTAGAAGCGCGCGGCGCTACCGCCGGACACTGCGGGCGCTGCCATACCGGCCAGGGCTTCCTTGCCTGGACCGCTCAGGGTGATCTGACAAAGCAGATTCAGGGTAAAAACGGCAACGCTACAGTCGATGAATTAAAGGCGATGGGCCTTACTAAGGACTCTGTTCAGCCCCAGACCTGCGCCGTTTGCCATGATCCCCATGCGGAAGGTGCCAGTTCCGGCGAACCTAACACAGCCACCGTACGAATCATGAATAATACGCCTATGCTGCCCTCCGGCTTCGATGCCAAAAACGTTGGCAAGGGCGCTATCTGTATAACCTGCCACAATACCCGCAACGGTCTGCACAATGACGACGCGCCTCCCGCCAACTACACCGCGCCCCATACTCCCTCCCAGGCTGATATCCTGATGGGACAGAACGCCTACCTGGTACCCGTCGGGCAGCGGTCCCCGCATTCATTCTTAACCGATACTTGCGTAACCTGCCATATGGAAGCTACCCCTCCTCCGGCGGAATTCAGCTTTGAGGGCGGCGGTACCAATCATGCCTTTAATGCGACGGGTGAGATTTGCGCCACTTGCCACAGCAATACTTTTGAAGGTGATGCCTTCAAGAGCGGCACGCTTGACCGAATCAAGGTGCTCGGCGCCAAAATGGGGACCTACATGGTGAGCAAGATGCCTGCCAGCGCTACTTTGTTGGACTACACGCCTCATACCGCCAACGGCAAGAACTATGACATGAAGTCAGATAAGATTATCCTGGATAAGACCAACATCGCCTCCATGGAACCGGTTGAGCCGCACGGCCAGGAAGGTTTCCTGGTAAAATTGAAGAACGCCATTTCGGTGACTTATTCGCCGGCGAACGAGGCCTCACACACGGTTTCTGTAAAGGAACTGCAGGTGCAATTGGGCGACGTTACAACTGATGGCAAGACTCCGGTTATCGCCAGCTCCGATACTCTCGTTAAAGCGGCCTGGAACTATTTCCTGGTTTCCGGAGACGGCAGCGGCGGTATTCACAATCCGGCTTATGTAAACAGTATTATCAGCGCGTCTATCACCGCGCTTAAGTAAGCGAAATACTGGACCAGACACAGGAGTGAAATGACATGAAAAATGAATATCGGCTATTAATTACGACGCTTCTGTTAGTAGTCATGGTGTTCGTTTTCGCCGGGTGCAGTGGTGGAACCCCTGCGCCTGCTGTCACCACTCCGGCGCCTGCAGTGACGACAACTACTGCGCCGCCTGTTTCCAAGCCAGCCACGACCGCCCCCGTGCCGCCGGCGACGACATCGGCTCCTGCCCCTGTGTCCCCGGTGGGAACGCTAACGCCGGTAAACGGACCGGCAATCCCACACACCCTTGACGGCCGGGCTGACTGTCTGTTGTGCCACCGCACCGGTATAGGGGGGGCGCGGCCAATCCCCACCAACCACGCCGGCCGCACCAACGATACCTGTTCGCTCTGCCACAAACCGAGATAAAAGCCACCACGCCCCCTCCGCCAGACGGAGGGGGCTTTCTTTTGCCTACTTGCTTTCACGGCTATAAATTTCAAATGGAACCGCCCGCCCGGTCTACCGTTAAAATGCAGGGACTTTACTTAATTGTAGCTATAAGCTCAAAGTGTTAAAATTATCTTGAGGGGATGTGGTGGTTTGGGTCCACTGCGAGGTGGTCAAATGTTCAAAAAAAAGAAGTTTTTAATCGGCGGAATCATTTTGCTTCTGGCCGTGGTCTATCTCGGCTATACCGGTTTCGTGAGTTCTGCCACCTATTACTATACGGTGTCTGAGTACAGCCAGCTGGATAAAGTGCCCGGCAATTCCACAATCCGCATCGGCGGGCAGGTGGCAGAAGGCTCGGTTGTCCAGCAGGGCAGCAACATAAGCTTTAACCTGGTTGAGGGCGATAAAAGCCTGGCCGTGACCTATCAGGGCGCGGTTCCGGATACCTTCAAGCCCGGCGTCGATGTCGTCGTCGAGGGTAAGATGGGTACCGGTAGCACATTCGAGGCTAAGAGTATCCTTACCAAGTGCGCGTCCAAGTATTCCCCGGCTTAACTTAATTTCTAAACGAGGACGGTGGCTATGGCAGACTTAGGTTACTATGCCCTTGTACTGGCCTTTCTGACTGCGATCTTTGCCTGCCTGGCGTTTGCTTTCGGGGGCAAAAAATCCGCAACAGGAACAGGACGTTTTGCCCTGATCGGAACCTTCGTTCTGGTATCTTTCGCCGAACTTGTTCTTTTGATTGGTCTGCTGTCACATAACTTTTCCCTGGAATATGTGGCCTCTTACAGCAGCAAAGCTTTGCCAGGACTTTACCTTTTCAGCGCCCTTTGGGCAGGTAATGCCGGTTCGCTGTTGCTTTGGGCCTGGCTGCTTTCACTGGCCTCATTTATCGTCATTTTAAATCGACGGCGGTACACTACCTTAACTCCTTCCGCCTGTTCGGTCTTAATGCTGACAGAGTCCTTTTTCCTGTTGTTGCTGTTAGCTACTGCCAATCCTTTTTTAAAGATAACCCCTCCACTTGACGGCCAGGGTCTAAATCCAATTCTGCAAAATCCCGGTATGGTTATTCACCCCCCCGCACTTCTTGCCGGATACGTGTTGATGGCGGTACCTTTCGCTTTCGTGGTGGCAGCGCTAATAACCCGTAAACTGGATGACGACTGGACGCTGGCGGTAAGGCGCTGGATGCTGGCGGCCTGGCTATTGCTCGGCGCCGGCAACGCTATCGGCATGTGGTGGGCCTACGTGGAATTGGGGTGGGGCGGCTACTGGGCCTGGGACCCCGTGGAAAACGCCGGGCTGATGCCCTGGCTGGTGGCTACGGCTTTTTTGCACTCGGCAATTGTTCAGCGCCAGCGGAGTATGTTCAAGGTCTGGACGGTCTCACTGGTGATAATTGCTTTCCTGCTTTCGATTTTCGGCACTTATCTGACGCGCAGCGATATTTTACAGTCGGTCCACACTTTTGGTGATACGGGCATGAGCCCATATTTTATCATTTTCATGTTGTTGATCATCGTCGGCTCTGTTTACCTGGTGAACAGCCGGCGCAGCGCATTGAAAAGCGGCGAGGAAATGCAGTCCATCGTTTCACGGGAAACAGCCTTCATGTTAACCAACATGCTGTTACTTGGTACCACCCTGATAATCCTGCTGGGGACGGTGTTTCCGGCCATCTCCGAGGCTTTCTGGGGCTCCAGGGTGGGGGTGGGCGCGCCTTTCTTCAACCGGGTTAACAACCCGCTTTTCCTGGTTTTAATTCTGCTGGCTGGGGTTTGCACGGTTGTCAGCTGGCAGCAGGTAAATATGGGCAAGCTAGGCCGCAGCCTGGTAATTCCCGGCGCCGCTGCCATCGTTACCGCAGTTATCGCTCTGGCGTTTGGGGCGAGGGGGTGGCAGGGAATCGCGGCTTACATGCTCTGCGGCTTTGTTTTGGCCAGTATCGTCGCTCAGTGGGTCAATCACACACGAACGAGGGCCGCCGCTAAAAATGAAAATTATATGCAAGCCTTCGGGCATTTATTTTTAGATAATCGATCCCGCTACGGCGCGTTTCTGGTGCACCTGGGACTGGCTGTCATGGCCATCGGCATTATCGGGTCCTCTTTCTATTCCAAAGAAGCCCAGGGAACATTAAAGACCGGCCAATCCCTGACAGTAGGGGATTATACCCTGACTTATCAGAGCACCCGGATAGATCATCAAACCGAACAGACCATCATCAATAATACACTTTCGGTTTCTAAAGCGGGGCAGGAAATTTCCTCCCTAATACCCAAGAGGACAATTCATGTAAATTACAACCAGCCGGTGACTGAAGTGGCTATCCGCAGTACGCTCGCGGAGGACCTGTATGTGATTCCGGGAGAAACCGCCGCGGATGGTTCCACTTTTTTCAAAGTGCTCGTTAATCCGCTGGTAGATTGGATATGGATCGGGGCCGCAGTAATCGTGATTGGCGGACTGCTGGCATACTGGCCTTCAAGAACCCGTAAAGACGTTCCGGAAACCAGACCGGAGCCTAAACCGGAACCGGGTAAAAGTCACACCGTGGAAGAAGAAATTGAACTGGAGGTTAACAGGCTGCGCCGGGGCAATCGAGCCTGATATCTTGATGAAAAGAAATTTCACGATAATGTTGGCGATTATTCTCTGCCTGGCCATGTGGCTGCCGGTAATGATGACTGCCACTCCCGCAGAGGCGGCCGGAAACGGGCTAATCCAGGGCAAGCTGATTAACGGTACGAAAAACGGCGGCACCGTCGCACAGCAGGATGTTGTGCTGAAAATACAGCAAAACCGCGTGAACCAGAATCCCATCACTAGCAAAACCGATGAAAATGGGTTCTTTTCTTTCAGTGGCCTGAATACGGGAGCCGATTATTCTTACGTCGTTTCGGTCATCTTCCAGAAAGCGGAATATCTCTCAGATACTCTAATATTTGCCGCAAATGAAACGAATAAATCTATAACCCTGGACGTATGGGATTCCACCACTTCAGACGTCAACATGAAGATAGAGTTGGCCCATACGGTCATCGTGGTGGAAAACAACGCCGTAAGTGTGCGGGAGTATATTCAGTTCGTTAATACCGGGAATACCACTCTTCTCGCGGGTGACAAGGGAGAGACGCTTCGTTTCTTTCTACCGAAAGAAGCACGGGACCTGGCTTTAACCTACGG
>JANYKH010000281.1 GCA_025358235.1 Chloroflexota bacterium | reverse complement strand
CCACTTCCGCCCCCGGATGCTCAGGAATAACCCCGCGGTGAAAATTTCCACCATCAACCCGATCGCCAGAAACCCCACCGTCTGCACCCAGCCCAGCCGCGTCCACGCCAGACTGCTTATCGCGTCCCTCACGATGTTGTATTTATCGGCAGATTGCCCTGCGATGATGTCTGCCACCAGCAGCATGATCGGCCCGGCGATTCCTGCCAGCGCCAGGACGCCCTGTAGGCTTAACCGGCCGATTACCCGGCGGGCTAATATACTTTGTATCAGACTCTGTTCAACTGGTTGCATATACATAAAATACTCGATTTTGGCCCTTCAGGCAACCTGTTTCGGGAGGATTCCTTCATTCCAGGAATGCCTGGGACTCCTTGACCGCATGGTACGGCAACGCCCGGCGGATTGGTTCTCTTGATATATTGTCGAACCGGAATTCTTTGTACCTGTCCTTTTTGATTATTTTAGCTTGAATAATGCATGGGAGTTGCACACCGGTATTGACAAAGCTCCGTTACTCAGCTATCATGTGAAAAATCCAAGACAAAATAACCGGTTGATTAAGAATATATTGTAGTTATAATTTACCCGAACCGCTTTATTCGGCCTCGTTTTAGACATAGGTAATCACCATGTCGTATTTATTTTGCTCATGTTCCAATACGGTAAAGACGCTTATTTGGCAGCAAATATAAGTTATTTTTGTGGAGGAATGTAAATGGGTAAACATGTGAGAATCTATCTGGTAATCACGGGTATTTTATTGTCACTCATCTTAGTCCTGGGTTGTTCTAGTCCGGCGCCATCTCCCTCCACGACAGCCGCGCCGCCCGCATCGACCACGACTCAGGCCCCCGCCTCAACCACTGTGAAACCGTCTACCACAACAGCCGCACCTACCACCACTACGGCAGCACCTACAACCACAGCGGCGGTTAAGGCCAAGGAAATCAGTTTCCTGGGTACCTGGCCGGATGCCCACTACACAACGATAGCCGACAAAGCTTTCATGAAAACCGTGACCGAACTTACCAACGGCAGCCTCACTTTCAAGTATTATCCCAATCAGCAGCTTTATACGAAAGACAAGGTCGCCCAGCCTCTTAGCAGCGGCGCATTGATCCTGGCTGACAGCGGTATTGCTGATATCTCCATGGTCATCCCCGAAGCACTGGTTGTTGACGGCACGCTTTATGGCCCTTTAAACACTTATTTTGGCGTTTTGTTCGACAAGTCTAAGGGTGGCGGAATTTACGATGATATTATTATTCCCGCCCTGGCTAAGAAAAACATAAAGTTAGTTGGCTTCAGCACTCCTGCTGCGGAAGCATGGTTTATCACCACCAAAAAACCGGTTACCAAAATGGCGGATTATGCCGGAATGAAAATCAGAGTGCCGGCAGAAGTCCATGGCGCTATCGTAGAATCGTGGGGCGCCAAAATGGTCCTTATGCCGTCTACTGATGTTTATATGGCTCTCCAAACCGGGACTATTGACGGCGTTCTGGCCGGTGCCAATTCCCATATCGACCGCAAGTATTATGAAGTTGGCAAATACTTCCAGGATCTACCCCTCGGCGGCGGCAATTATGGACTGATGTTCAATATGGACTTCTGGAAAGCACTTACCAAAGACGAGCAGAACGCCATATTTAAGGCAGCCAGGCAGATGGAAATAGATACCACCAATGCGGCCATCGCCCTCGACGAATCTTCCCGGAAAGGCATGATCGAAAAAGGCGTTGAGCGCTGGGCGCCTTCCGGCGACGAGTGGGCGAAAATGCAGGCCCTTATCGGGCCCGGACAGGAAAAATTACTAAAACCGACCGTGGGTGACGCTGTCTGGAACGCTGCAATGAAGGCCCTCGCCAGCGTAAAAGGCAATACCACTCCCTGGCAGACTACTCTAAACAATTGGACGCCCAGTTATTAACAGCATAAATTTTCCTTAAGGACAGCCTGCACAGGCCATGAAAATCCCCCTCATGGCCTGTGCATTTCTTAAATTGGAGCCGCGTTTTACATTTGGTACTTCTTCGATACTGGTAGATAGTTCATCTTAAGGACATTACTGTGACGATAGAGAACATCAGACAGGGCGAAAAACAATCTCCCCTCAAATGGCTTGATTTCCTGCCGTCCATGGGCGGCTATATCGGTGGGCTAATGCTGGTGGGTATGGCCATCCTTGTTGTCATGGAGGTCGTTCGCCGGTATATCTTCAATTCGCCTACTAACTGGAACATGCCGTCGGTCGTTTATCTGTTCATTGCGCTGGCTTTTTCCTCCGCGGCGTACGTTTATAACAAGAACAGGCATATTAACATTGATCTCATACTGGTGCACCTGGGTCCGCGAGTTAGAGCGCTCTGGGAGATTGTTATCACCCTGCTGTTTTTCATTTTTGCCGTAGCCATGACTTATTTAACCGCCCGTGAGGCCTTTTCCTCATTTTCAGGACATGAAAGGGCTTTTATCGGGTCGTCTCTCCCAGTTTGGCCGGTTAAAATGTTTATGCCCCTAGGCGGTTTGTTCCTCGTTCTCGCCTTGGTTAAGGACCTGATCCTCAAGACTGGTTCCGTACTGAAGAACCTGCCCGAAAAAGGTAAGGGAGTCTTTTCCGAGCCGGCGATAATCTTACCTGTTTTTATCGCGGCCATCGGGATCAGTCTTTACCTGACCACCGTCAACGGCATCTGGGGCGGCATGATCCTTCTCTTCGTTTTGCTCATGCTCGGCATACATATTTTTCCGGCCATGGGACTAGTCGGTATAAGCGGTCTCTATCTTCTTTTCGGTGGATTTCCTGTTTTAAACACCGCCGTCCCGGTTACCGCTTTTAGCGCACTGGACAACTACGCTTTGACGACTATCCCCTTTTCATGCTGGCCGGCGCCCTGCTGGATAAAGGCGGGGTAGGCCAGGAACTGTATGACCTGGCCTCAACCTGGGTCGGAAGGCTCCCGGGCGGGGAAGGAGTGGCTACGATCGTGGCCTGCACCATCTTCGCTGCTATGTCGGCTTCCAGCGTGGCGACCATTGCGACAATCGGTGCGTTTGCTTTCCCGGCTCTGGCGAAACGTAAATATGACCCGGCCTTCTCCTGCGGTATAGTCTCAGCAGGCGGCTTGCTCGCTCCTATGATTCCACCGGCAGGAGTATTGATTATTTATGCCGCGATCACTGATGAGTCCCTGGGCAAGCTTTTTCTGGCCGGCATCTTCCCGGGTCTGCTGATGGCCGCCGCATTCGCTACTTATGCCATTGTTTACTGCAAAGTTAGTAAGAAATACACTCCAGCGCCTGAAATATCATGGAATGAAAGATGGCGTTCGTTGAAAAATGGCATCTGGGGACTGAGCGTACCCATCTTCATCATCGGCGGTCTTTATTCGGGCGTCTTCACCGTTAACGAATGCGCTGCTCTTGCGGCTATTTACACTTTGATTATCATCCTCGTTCGCAGAAAGATAAAATTCCGTGATACCCTGACTGTATT
Source organism: Chloroflexota bacterium (assembly GCA_025358235.1). Lineage (GTDB taxonomy): Bacteria > Chloroflexota > Dehalococcoidia > Dehalococcoidales > RBG-16-60-22 > JACPQH01. The sequence goes on along the minus strand of JANYKH010000281.1, from coordinate 4,682 downwards.
GAAGGCCTGCACGCTTAATACCACGATGATTCTGGTTATCATTATCGGGGCCTTGATCATGGGGCACCTCTTTATCAGGTTGCAAGTCACGCAGCTTGCCATGCAGTTTGTAAAAGATTCCAGCCTTTCTCCGATGGCGATATTATGGGGAGTTTTAGCCCTGATGATTGTGCTGGGCTGTTTCATGGAAGGCGTCTCCTTACAGATGATTGTAATCCCCATCGCCTATCCCATGATCATCGCGGCAGGGTTCAATGGGATTTGGTTTGGTATTCTCCAGGGCATTACCACTGAAATCGGTTTCCTGACGCCGCCGGTGGGCATGAACCTGTTTGTAGTTCAGGGCATGACCGGGTTCAAGATGTCCCAGGTGGTGCGGGGCATGACCCCATTCCTGATTATCATGTTTGTGATTCTTCTGATTTTGTTCTTCTTTCCGCAAATCTCACTTTGGCTGCCTAATCAAATGATTCAAAAGTAAATTTGCCCGAAGGCTGGTTCAGTTCAACCTGTACCCCCCTTTTCTACGCCAAACGCGTGGAAAGGGGCGGGTGGACAGGTAAACCGTCTTTCATCCCCCTCGCTCCCCCAATCACCCTGTGACCCGGCGTGTCATCCTTGAAGCGAAGCTCAATGTTATCAACACTTTTATTTTTGCCCTATAATATAATTATCGCTTTACGCCGGAAGGTAAATTAAATGAAAGATATGACTAACTCCCGCCGCCTGCTCATCGAAGCCCAGCAATTTCTGCCCGGCGGCGTCGATAGCCCCGTCCGCGCCTTTAAAGCCGTCGGCGGCTTTCCCCCCTTTATGGTCCGCGGTAAGGGCTCCCGCCTCTTTGATGTTGATGGCAATGAGTATATCGATTTTGTTTGCTCCTGGGGGCCCCTCATCCTCGGCCACAGCCCCCCCACGGTCAACGCCGCCCTTAAAAAAGCTGTCGATAACGGCACCAGCTTCGGCGCCGCTACCGAACTTGAAATTATCATGGCACGGCTGGTCAACCGCGCCTTTCCCTCGATGGAAATGCTCCGCTTCGTCAGCTCAGGCACGGAAGCCACCATGTCCGCCATTCGCCTCGCCCGTGCTTTCACCAACCGGGATATGATTTTGAAATTCGATGGCGGCTATCACGGTCACTCGGACAGTCTTCTGGTTAAGGCCGGTTCCGGCGTCGCCACGTTCGGCCTGCCTGATTCCCCCGGCGTCCCCGCGTCTTTCGCCCGGGAAACCGTCGTAGCCCCCTACAACAACCTCCCCGCCGTCACGGCAATGTTTAAAGCGAACCCCGGCCGGATTGCTGCTATCATCGTTGAGCCTGTCGCTGCTAACATGGGCGTAGTAAACCCCGCCCCCGGCTTCCTCAAAGGTCTGCGTGACATTACAGAAAGTTCCGGCGCACTCCTGATCTTCGATGAAGTAATCTCCGGCTTTCGCCTTGATTTTGGCGGGGCTCAGGCGCTGTTCGGCATTAAACCTGACCTCACCTGCCTTGGTAAGATTATTGGCGGCGGTTTGCCCGTCGGCGCGTATGGCGGTCGCCGGGACATTATGCAGATGATCTCACCCCTCGGCCCCGTCTACCAGGCCGGCACCCTGTCCGGCAACCCCCTCGCCATGACCGCCGGTATCGAGACCATAAAGGAACTCAGTCAGTCCGGCATCTACGAGGAACTGGAAACCAAATCCTATGAATTCGGCCTGAAGCTAAACGAAGAAATTAAAAAGTCCGGGGTGAAAGCCCGCGTCAACCGCGCCGGTTCGCTCCTCACTATTTTCTTCACGGATCAACCCGTCACGGACTACGCCTCGGCGCGTAAATCGGATACAGTCGCCTTCGCCAAATTCTTCCAGGGCCTGCTCAGCCGGGGCATTTACTGGCCCCCCTCCCAGTTTGAAGCCGCCTTTCTCTCCCTCGCCCACACCGATGCCGATCTTGAAATAGCCCTTAAAGCGATTGGGGAAAGTTTAGCCGTGATTTAGCTGTTTTTAACACCATTCCTGCGAAAGCAGAAGATCCCGAAGAAATCGGACTGGAATCCATGTAACCCGCCATTCCTGCCCAAGCAGAATACTATGCAATCTTCCGGAGAGGTGCTAGTACTTTACTCCCATATTCCCCATATTTCCTTTATTTCATGTATAATGACATGACATTTGGGAAACGAGTTAAATTGGTTAATTTATTCAATCATCTGATCTCAAGGAGTATTGCTAATGGCGAAGTTTCTAGATACTACCGGGGTTTCCTATCACCTGCAACAACTCATCAATGGCTCAAATGAAAAATTGGTGCTAATCAGTCCTTATCTTAAAGTTGGTGATAGGCTTAAACAGTCACTTGAAGATAAAAACCGGATGAAGATTGACATCCGGATTATTTATGGTAAGAATGACTTGGTTCCTGCGGAACACGACTGGTTGAAATCATTGCGGAGCATAAGAACTAGTTTCTGCCAGAACCTTCACGCCAAATGCTACCTTAATGAGAAAGAAGTAATTATTACTTCAATGAATTTGTATGATTTTTCGCAGATCAATAATAATGAGATGGGGATATATGTCGAAAAAAGTGTTGACCCAGAATTATTTTCCAGTATTTATGACGAGGTAATGCGACTTGTCCGCATTAGCGACGAGATTCAGATAACTGTCGCTCAGGTGCCTAAGATTCCTGAAAAACCTGTGATGGTACCTCAGAGTGTCGACATGCCAGCCAGACAGCCTCAAATTCACGAAAAACCTGGAAGATTACCTGCAAAACAATTACCTATTGCGCCCGGATACTGCATGCGATGCAAAGCGGAAATAAAATTGAATCCAATGGTTCCGTATTGTAATAAATGTTATTCTTCTTGGAAAAAGTTCGGGAATGATTCTTACGAAGAGAAATTTTGTCATGTTTGCGGAAAGCCCAATAACTCGACCTTTATCAAGCCGAGCTGTTATGATTGTTTCAAGGCTAAAAAGGATATTTTAGAATTCCCATTGCAGAAATAATATAATTTTAATCTGTGACGGAAGTGGATGGCGAATTCCTTTAAAAAATACTTCCCCCTTTCCACCCAAATCTAATTTGGAAATTAGCCACCGTAATGCGTGGAAGGGGTGGGGGATAGGTTAGCAGTAGTTAATCGGTTTTCATCCCCCCATCCCCCCCACCACCCTGATCACGTTATCCGCCGCTTTATCCAGGTCTACCAGCGCGTAAACCTTAATCTCCGCCCACGGCCCAGGGGGAAACTCCGCCATTATCCCATCCAGTTCTTCCGGCGATTTTACATTCAATATCGCCCCGCCTCCCTCCATCCTCGCAAAACTGAACGACTCCTCGATCTTCTTCGCCGCCGAGTATTTCTTGTTCCAGCTTTTCAACCCCTCGAAGATCGGAATCATCAGTTCCCGCGGCGGCGGTGTTCTCAGCATCGTTACCACCAAAAATCGCATAATTACACCCCTTTTGCAATCCGTCCATCCTCATCATGCAGAATCAACTCAGTTCTTGCTATCCGCAAAACTCCGTATTTTCAGTCACAAAAAATCCCCTGCCTATTTCCAGTGATAAGCAGGGGAGAGGTTAGCTTGATATTTTATTAAGCTACGTCAGCGGATTGTGCCGCGGGGGTAGTGCAGGGACCTAAAACCAGCCAGCACAGGCTTAATGCCGTAACTGCCTCCGCGAAGTTGGTAAAATTAAATGGCTTAACTACAAAAGCATTGGCTCCTTCCAGCATGCTCTTGATCCTGGCGTTGTCCTCCCGGGATGCTGTCATAATAACCACCGGGAGATGTTTTGTCCGTTCGTCTGCCCTGATTCTCTTCAACACATCGAGCCCGCCGACCTTTGGCAGTCCCAGGTCCAGCAGGATCACCTGCGGTTGTACACTGATGTCCCGTCCGTCATACAGTCCTGTCCCGTATAGATAATCGAGTGCTTCCGCCCCGTCCGGGGCGACCACTACTTTATTGATAATATTTGCTTTTTTTAACGCTCTTCGCGTGAGTATTACGTCATTTGCATTATCTTCAACCAGCAGAATTACCTTTTTCTCCACCATATTCCGGTCCTCCCAAACCCAACCCTTAATCCTGCGTTGGAAAATTAATTCCCATCTCTGCTTAATTAATTTTAGATAGGAATTGACTGTCCGGTAAGCGACTTTTGTCACATTGAATATTTTGGTTTGTATGAGACAATCCGTGTCAGGGGTAAACGAATGATTGGGCTGTCACCGGCCTTAAAAACATGACCCCCTGATGAAGAACTTATTCCTTCTTTGATTTGGTAATTATCTTGTTCAGGTGATGGTCAATGAGACCGGTAACCGCCCCCCTCAGCGCCGCCAGTTCGTTTTCTGACATCTCATGCACGTGCCCCAGTTTGTCCTGGAGTTCATGCACCGCGGGATCAACTTCCGGCTCGTCCTCATGCAGCGTAAAGAAGGAGGCCAGGTTGGCAATCAGCATGCCCCAGGTAATCAGCCCGGACAATATCAATATTATCCCGCACACGTGGCCTACCGGCGTGCTCGGTGCGATGGTCACCATAACCCGGCGTCATCCAGGCCACCAGCGAGGCGTATAACGCGTCCCAGTACGTTTCTATATGGGGGTTAACTTCATGTTCGGCAAAGAACATCACAACTGATGAAGTCAGCATCACCCCGGTCAGCGTCAGC
>JANYKH010000247.1 GCA_025358235.1 Chloroflexota bacterium | reverse complement strand
CGGCTTTGCCGCGGAATTCCTGATCTTTGTAGGCGCCTTCAGCAGCAAGGTCATTCCCAACATGCCCCTGTACACCATCCTGGCCACCATCAGCGTGGTGCTGACGGCCGGTTACATCCTGTGGATGCTCCAGCGCGTTTTCTACGGCCCCATTAAAGAGGAATACAATCACGTGCATGACATGGACGCACTGGAAAAATGCTACTCTTTCGCCCTGATTATCGTGATCATCGCGGTGGGTGTTTATCCCGCCCTGTTGACCAATATTTTCAATACGGGAATTTTGCCGCTAGTCGGACTGTTAAAGTAGAGACGGAGTGAAGTTTGGCCGGTAAGATACTTATCGGGGTAGGTGCGATTATCGAGGACGATAACGGGCGCATCCTGCTGGTCAAGCACAAGAAAGAACGCGGCGGCGCGTGGCAGGACAAATGGATCTGCCCCGGCGGCGAACTGGAATACGGCGAAACGATACAGGAAGGGATAAAAAGAGAAGTTAAAGAAGAAACCCAGCTCGAAATCGAGTTGACCGAAGCCCTCCCGGCCTTCGATACGATAATGAAGACCGGCAACCAGGCTTTCCTGCACGTGGTCTACATCGATTACCTGGCGAAAGTCGTAAAGGGTGAGCTAACGCCGGGGTCAGACATCGGGGAAAGCATGTGGATAGAAAAGAAGCGTATACCGAATGTCTGGTATGAGCTTCATGACGATACGAAGAGATTGATGGAAATTGGACGGATTGTCCCGGCGGGAATAAAAGGAGCTAGAACTTGAATCTGGCGTTGTTCATACCTGAAATAACCATGGCGGTTTTCGCCATCCTCGTCATTCTGCTGGATAGCTTTATCGGACAGAAACGACTGTCCTGGGTGGCGCTGGGCGGCGTGCTGGTGACGGCCGTGCTGACTATCGGCATCGGCGGCAGCAAGGCTGTCAGCTACAACAGCATGTTCGTCTTTGACCAGTTTGCGCTCTTCTTCAAGCTGCTCTTCCTGGCCATAGCTTTCCTGGTTATCCTGGCTTCAAGCGACTATGCCGGGAAGCTGGGCAATTTCCGTGGCGAATATTATGCCCTGATCCTCCTTTCCACCACCGGCATGATGCTCATGGCCGCCACCACCGAACTAATATCGATTTATGTCTCGCTGGAACTGACCAGCATCTCACTATATGCACTTGTCGGGTTCCTGAAAAATCCCCGCTCCTCCGAATCATCCCTGAAGTACCTCCTGATCGGCGCTATTTCTTCCGCCTTTCTGCTGTACGGCATGGCGCTGGTCTTCGGCTATACGGGCGTGACGCAGTTGAGCGGCATTGCCACCGCATTACGCAACCTTAGCGCGACCACCCTGGCCGGGAGTCCTGCCCTGATGTTGGGCGTGATTTTGATCATGGGCGGATTTGCTTTCAAGATCGCTTCGGTGCCGTTCCAGATGTGGGTGCCGGATGTTTATGAAGGCGCCCCGACGACGGTCACCGCGTTCCTGTCTGTGGCCAGCAAAGCCTCCGGGTTTGCGGTCATCATGCGGGTCTTTTTTACCGCTTTCAACGCCCCGGAATGGCTGAGCCTGAACTGGGCTATTATTTTCGCAATACTCGCGGCATTAAGCATGACACTGGGTAATATCGTGGCCATCCCACAGGCCAATATCAAAAGGCTGCTGGGCTACTCAAGCATCGCTCAGGCCGGCTATATCATGGTAGGCCTGGCTGCGATGGGACTTTCCCCGGCCAACGATGTCTCCGGTCGAAGCGGCATTATCTTCTTCCTGATCAGCTACGCGCTGACCAACCTCGGCGCGTTTATCGCCATCATCGCCATTACGAACAAAATCGGCAGCGACGATATCAAGGACTTTACCGGCATGTTCAAGCGGGCGCCGGTCCTGGCGCTGGCGCTTACGCTTTGCCTTGTTTCTCTTATCGGCATGCCTCCGGCAGCCGGTTTCATGGGTAAGTTCTTCATCTTTACCCAGGCCGTGCAGCACAACCTGCTGTGGCTGGTTATCATTGCCGTCATCAACAGCGTCATCTCGGCCTATTATTACCTGCGCGTGGTCAAGGTTATGTGGTTCGGGGAACCCGCCTCAGCTGAGGCTGTCCCCTCTTCATTCCCGCTGCGGCTGGCGCTGGCCATCTGCTGCGCGGGCGTCTTTGCGCTGGGCCTGTTCCCATCCCAGATTGTGAGATACGCCCAGGCCGCCGCTCAGATTGAGCCGC
>JANYKH010000246.1 GCA_025358235.1 Chloroflexota bacterium | reverse complement strand
CCGGCTCGAAATAACCCCCATGAAACTTAGTTTAGTTGGTGTATATATTTTGTTGACAGCCGCCATTCTTAGCTGCACGGGCTGTTCCCCTAGCCCTCAACAGCAGTTCGCCTCCGGAATGTTGAACGCCCTGCCCGAGGGATGGGAAATGCAGACGGTTAGTCAACCGGGAATGATGGGACATCCCCACGGACTGGATGAGCCTCTGTTCCGGGCTGACTTCGTTAATCCGCACCAGCAGTTTAAGGCATATTCCGCAGATAGGCTGGCCAATCCCCGCGTCCGGTTATGCTTTTATGACATCAAAGATCAGGAACGGATAAAGGCTATAATAAAGACTGAAGAAATCTATTCCTGGGATATTCCGGTTTATTTTGCTGAGACAACAGACTACCTGGTGATAACTTCACCCACCTATATCAACGGCGGGAATTACACGGCTGAAGCAACGGCTCTGTACGAGCCGCTGGGAGCGGCATTAAAAGCATATTTTAATTCTAAAAGATAACATCGTTATGATCATTGGAAGGATATGAAATTAATCGTAGGTTTAGGCAATCCCTGGCCGGAATACACGCACAACCGGCATAACGTAGGCTTCATGGTATTGAGCCATCTGGCTAAAAAGACGAATATCAAACTGGACCGCAGCCAGGGCAAAGCGCGCATCGGTAAGGGGCGGTTCGGCAGCGAGGAAGTGATACTGGCGCGCCCGCAAAGTTTTATTAACTCCAGCGGTGAAGCGGTATCAAAGCTGGCGATGATTTACGGGCTTAAACCAGAGGATATTATCGTCATACATGATGACCTTGATCTTCCCACGGGCAGAATCCGCATCCGCCAAGGGGGGAGATCAGGAGGACATAATGGCATCCGATCCACCATCGAGAGATTAGGCAATGCGGAATTCATTCGGATAAAGGTCGGCATCGGCCGCCCGGAGTCTGATCCCGGTTCGCCAACGGACAAGGAACAGGCGATAATTGATTACGTCCTGAGTGATTTCGATAAAGCTGAAAGAGAGCTAATCGAAGAATCTATACCTCGAGCGGCGGAGGCGGCAGAGGCGATCGTCGCGGAAGGTCTGAGCGCGGCGATGAACCGCTATAACCAGCAAAACAAGTCTTCAGGGCCGTCTGGCGGATGAAATAACCCGGACGGGGCGTTTTTTTAATTTTTCCAGGCGTCCGCGCAGCCAGAAGCCAAAAAGACCCGCGCTCACGAGCAACATTAACAATGCGCCAGATGAAATGACGACCGGCAGCCAGAGTTCAGAAAGGTTCATAGCCTATCCTTGCGACAGGCCGGGGACTTCTCGGCAAAATAAAAGCGAGACTCCGCAGCCTGTCTAGCTGTTTCGGTCTCGCCACTAGTTGTAACTAGAGGTCAGCCGGGACTCTCGTCCGTGTTGACGACTTGACCTGCCCTTCAGCCGAAGGGCCGACTACTCCCCGTTGACGGCATCTTAACAGGCTAAAAGTTCACTTGTCAATGGGGATATCCGGCATTCCGCCTATTTCTCGCCATTTCGCGCGCAAACGTTATACAATTAAAATATAAATATGGAAAATATTTCAGTCGCGGTAGTGTTTGGGGCGGGGATAGTCTCGTTTTTATCCCCCTGTGTGCTGCCTCTCGCGCCGGTTTACCTTGCCAGCCTTTACGGCCCTGAAATCTACCAGGAGAACCACCCGAGACTGCCGGTAATGCTGCATGCGGTCAGTTTCGTGCTGGGTTTTACCCTGATCTTTGTATTGCTGGGAATAATCGCCGGCATTACGGGATATGCCATCAACCCGAACTTTTCCGAACTTTCTAAAGTGGCCGGGATATTATTAATCGTTTTCGGGTTCTTTATGCTGGCTGCTACCCGTATTACCTGGCTCAATTTTGAAAGGCGGCTCAACCCGGCCGTGGGTAAAAAGACCGGTTACGCCAGGTCATTGCTGATAGGCGCGGCTTTCTCACTGGGCTGGACGCCGTGCGTCGCCCCCATTTTAGGCAGCATTCTCGCGTTGGCATCTGCAGAGGCAACTGTCTGGCAGGGTGCAGCATTCCTGGCGGTGTATTCGCTGGGGCTGGGATTACCTTTCCTGGCCATCGGACTGGCTTTCGGGACGATGGTGCCGTTTTTTAAGCGAATAAATAAATATACGGGCGTGATTCAAGTTATCAGCGCTTTACTTTTAATAGGGGTGGGAATACTGATCCTCACTAATAAAATTAGCTGGTTCAGTTCTCTGGGAGGTTGAGATGAAGAGAATATATTGGAAAATCGGCGGGGCATTACTTTTAGCCGGTTTTATCTCAATTAGCTGTTCGATGAATCAGGGTCCAGTGGGGGGTCAGCCGGTCATCCCCCGTGTTTCCGCTCTGCCGCCGGGTTCGGCCACTTCCCCAATTACTACCAGTCCTGCCACGGTTACCCCGCCGCCAGCGCTCCCTGCCTCGGCAAAAATCGGTTTTAATGTGGGTAACATCGCCCCTGATTTTATTTTCAACAATGGAGACGGGAAACTGACAGCGTTAAGTGAATTACTGGGGCATCCGGTGATGCTCAACTTCTGGGCGACCTGGTGCCCGCCCTGCAAACAGGAAATGCCAATTCTCGAAGATATGTACAGAGATACTTCACTGCGGGACAAGGGTCTGCTTTTTTACGCGGTGGATCTGCAGGAAACAGCCAGCACGGTCCAGAAATTCATGACCGCAAATAACTATACTTTCCCGGTATTGCTTGACGCTGATGGTGACATTGCCGCCGCCTACAATGTGGGAGGCATCCCGCAAACAATTCTCATCAATAAAAGCGGGATCATAAAATCACGGCCTCCAGCTGGCCCATTCCTGAACAAAACGGATTTATTACGCGAACTGGTTAAAATAATAAATTAAAAATTAATGAGCAAATGGAGACATCCTGGCTGATATCAAGCCCCAAACTAACCCAGAAACCGAAGCAACTGATGCAGACCTGGAACGACGACGAAATCCGTCCGGCTTAGGCGGCGTCTACCATCGATTGAAGTTTCCGGAAAGCCGCGGCGGGATCAGCATGCCGGTATACCGCGCTCCCCACATTGATGGAGGTGACCCCGGTGCGCGCCACTTCCTCGATATTGGTTTCTTTGATGCCGCCATCGATACCCACGGTAAATCCGGCTGCGACCAGCCCGGGAATTTTTTGCAGGACTTCAGGCAGGAACTTGGCGCCGTAAAATCCAGGGTGTACTGCCAGCAGCAGGACGCTATCAACTTTCCCGGCCAGGGGCAGCACGGCAGCGACCCCTGTTTCCGGATTAATCGCGATGCCCACTTTGAGCCCAAATTTTTGAGCCGCAGCAATGACAAGTTCCGGTGATTTTACCGCTTCATAATGGAAGATCACCTTAAAAGCGCCGGCCAATTTGAGATTAGCGAAGTGCTTTGCAGGCTCACGGATCATCAGGTGGGCCTCCCACTTCATTTTAGTGTGGATGCTGCTGCGGACGGAATCGGGGCTGACGCTGTGTGACGGCACGAATTTGCCGTCCATGAAATCGATTTGCACAAAGTCCGTAAACGCTTCTGATTGGCGAATCATCTTTTCCAGTGCTTTGGGCTCATCAGTGAGAATGGCAGGGACAACGCGTACGTTTTTCGGCATATCAACTCCGTTAGATACCGGCCTAATTGTAGGGCCGCCCCGCGCATGTGTCAAGGCTAATAATGGCATTATCCGGGCAATCTTGCAGGGTTAACATTAATATTTATCTGGTACTATCCGATTAAGGATAAAAAAAGGCGGGAGGCTTGTTCAGCCTCCCGCGAAATCTCCTCACAACTCGTACTTCATGACCGGTGATAAACACCGGAAGAAGAGTATAAACTTCTAATAAGAGTTTAGCATCTTCTTATTTTTTAATTTACCAGCCGAGCCTGAGTTCCGTTTGCCCTGCCTTCGTTGCAGGGCTTAAACTATCTACCTGAAGAACCAGGTAGAATTGATTAACCTTCATCTCGTTTTCTACCTCCTCTTTCATTCGTTCCGATTTCAATCTATCACGATAACCGCGTTTTGTCAATAGTCTCCATTGTTCATTTAGTTTGAGTAATATCGATCATTTTATTAACCGTTATGTATCATATTTGTAATTTGTTCGCAATGATCGGACTTGAGGCGGATCTGATTCAGATCAGTAGATAACCTGATTGTACCCCCCTGTCCCACCCCGTTAGAATTTACTTGTTTAAATAAACGGAGGTAGCACCATGGCAATATTTTCCAAACAGGCCCTGAAGACCCTCATCGACCAACCCAAACAGTCAGGCTTTTCAATATATATGCCCACGCACCGCATGCAGGATACGGCGGAAGACTCTATCCGTCTCAAGAACCTGCTACGTGTGGCGGAGCAAAAACTGGTACAGAACGGCGTTCGTATCGTCGAAGCCCGCAAATTAACCAGTCCGGCAGAAGCCTGGCTGCCTGACATGCAGTTCTGGCAGCACCAAAGTGACGGTCTGGCCATATTCTCCTCCCCTGGTTTTTATCAGCAATACCGCATGCCCTACCAGTTCCCGGAATTGGTTTACGCGGGTACGCGATTCCATATTAAACCACTCCTGACCTTCCTTACCGGGAACGGCCTGTTCTACATCCTGGCGGTCAGCCAGAGACGCGTGCGTCTGCTGCAATGCACGGCGAACTCTTACCGGGAAGTTACCCCGGACGCCGTCCCGCCAAATATTGCCGAGGCGATGAAATTCGATTTCCCGGAGAAGGCGACACAATATCATACCGGTAGCGCAATAACCGTGGGCGGCGCCTCCCAGATTCATGGAAGCAGCAATCCCAAGGGCGATACCAAGGATGAGATAGTGCGCTACATGGAGCAAATAGACCGCGCCATTGAGGCTTTGCTGGCCAACGAGGATGCCCCCGTCGTCTTTGCCGGAGTGGAATTTCTGGAGCCCATTTTCCGGAAAACGATTCACTATCGCCGGATCATGGACCGCGGCATACAGGGCAATCCTGATATCGTTTCCGACCAAATGCTGCAGAAGCAAGGTTGGGCGATTATGAAACCCTATTTCGCCAGCCAGGAAACCGATGCCCTGAACCGTTATTGCGTGGCCAAGGCCCGCAATTATGCCACCAATGATCTGAAAGAATGCCTGA
>JANYKH010000193.1 GCA_025358235.1 Chloroflexota bacterium | reverse complement strand
AACATAGTAGTAACCCTTTGCAATAGATAACGCAGATTCCTTTCAAACGTTACGTTTGGACTCAATCGGTCCAGAATAGTATTTGACCGAAACATTATATGAACGATCCCGAATCGTTAACTTCTTGACCATCAATTACTGCTTCTGATACAATGGCTTGCTTACCGGACACCGGAAAAAGGTCACCGATTTACAGGAAAAAATATGGGCTTTGAAACTCAGGACGTAGAAAGAAAAGTTATTTCAATAATGAAGGTTCTCGGGGCCTCCCAGGAACCGCTTGGGGCGCGCGTGATCGCGCAATTGTTGACGGAACACGGCGTCGAGCTTGGCGAGCGCGCCGTCAGATATCACCTCAAGATGATGGATGAAAAGGGCCTTACCCGGCTGATCGGCCAGCGTGACGGCCGCGTCCTGACCGAAGAGGGCATGAACGAACTTGTAGAGGCGCGGGTTAAGGACAAAATCGGTTTTTCTATTTCAAAAATTGAATCGCTGTCTTTCCGCACCAAGTTCGATGTTAAAAACAAGACCGGTCTGGTACCCGTCAACGTGTCTTTCTTTTCCAAGGATATATTTCCGGCTGCGGTCAAATTAATGGAGCCGGCGTTTAAGGCTGGGTTGTGTGTCAGTAACCTGGTTATCGTCGCCACAGAGGGGAAGAGACTGGGCGATTTTATTGTGCCCCGGGGCAAAACGGGTCTCGGCACTGTCTGCAGCATTGTTATTAACGGCACTCTCTTAAAAGCCGGCGTACCGATAGATTCCCGCTTCGGTGGTATCTTGCAGGTGCGCAACCGCAAACCCCTTCGTTTTGTGGAATTAATTCAGTATTCCGGTTCGTCCATGGATCCGTCTGAAATCTTTATTCGCGCAGGCATGACATCAGTCAAAGAAGTCGCGGAAAAAGGCGAGGGCAAGATTCTGGCGAATTTCCGGGAAATCCCGTCTATCTGCAAACCGGTAGCGGATGAAATATTGGCAGGGCTTGAGGAAGCGGGGATACACGGCATGATGCAGATGGGCGATACCAGCGCACCAGTCTGCGAGACCGGCGTCGATGTCAACAAAATCGGTGTCATCCTTATCGGCGGTCTGAATCCGGTGGCTGCCGCTCGTGAGACCGGCATAGAAGCGGAAAATCACGCTATGAGCACAATTGTGGATTATAAAGAACTGGTCAATATTGAAAACTACTGCTAAATACACTCAGAGGATCACCGGGGGTTTGTAAATATCGATAGGTACTCCTCAAGACTGGCGTAACTCTGACCTGGGAACAGGCAGTTAGAATCTTAAGGAGAGAAAAATGGCGAACCTAGGACGACCAAATTCCAACGATGCCACCAGGACCGTTAATCGTTCAAAGAGCATCGTACCAAGCAGTGGCCTTTGCAGTCGCTGTGTCGATGGATGCGTCGGGAACTGTGAAGTTTTCAAAGCGACCTTCCGTGGCCGCGAACTTATCTACCCCGGTCCTTTCAGCGAAGTTACCGCGGGCGGTGACAAAGACTACCCCGTCGATTATTCTCACCTGAATATTCAAGGCTACGCGCTTGGGGCCGAAGGTCTGGCGGAGGGCGTCAAAGGCGATTCAGATACGGCCATTTTTCCCATAGTTAACACCGAGACCGAATACGGCTGGGACCGCAAAGTTAAAATGAAAGTCCCCGCCTTTACCGGCGCTCTTGGCTCCACGGAAATCGCCCGAAAGAACTGGGAACACTTCGCCGTGGGCGCGGCCCTGGCCGGCATTACCCTTGTGGCCGGCGAGAATATCTGCGGCATCGATCCCAAGCTGGAACGCGATGCGAAAGGTAAAGTCATCGCCGCCCCGGATATGGACCGGCGTATTGAGGTCTATCGCAGATATCACCGAGGTTACGGTGAAATATTGGTGCAGATGAACGTCGAAGATACCCGTCTTGGCGTGGCTGAGTACGTTCATAAAAAACACGGACTGGAAACCATCGAGTTGAAATGGGGTCAGGGCGCCAAGTGCATCGGCGGCGAAATCAAGGTTAACAGCCTCGAAAGAGCGCTGGAACTGCAGAAACGCGGCTACATCGTCACGCCTGATCCCTCCAATCCCATAAACCAGGCTGCTTTCAAGGCCGGGGCTATTAAGGAATTCGAGCGGCACTCCCGTCTGGGTTTCATCGATGAGGAAGGCTTCCAGAGAGAAGTTAAACGCCTGCGTGATATCGGGTTTAAGAGAATCACGCTTAAGACAGGCGCATATGGCCTGCGTGAGTTGGCCATGGCCATAAAATGGAGTTCGCGCGCACATATCGATTTACTGACCATCGATGGCGCTTCCGGCGGCACGGGCATGAGCCCCTGGCGCATGATGGAAGAGTGGGGTATGCCGAGCCTTTACCTTCACTCTGCCGCGTATGAATTTGCGGCCAAACTGGCCCAAAAAGGCGAGCGTCCTTCTGATATGGCCTTTGCCGGCGGTTTCAGCAGCGAAGACGGCATTTTCAAGGCGCTGGCGCTTGGCGCGCCGTTCGTGAAATCAGTTTGTATGGGCCGTGCCATGATGATCCCCGGCATGGTGGGTAAGAACATCGCCCAGTGGATGGCGGACGGCAAACTGCCCAACACCGTCAGTCAGTTCGGCAAGACTGTGGAAGAAATCTTCGTCAACTACGAGGATGTTAAAAGCCTCGTCGGCGCGAAGGAAATCAAGAACATTCCCCTTGGCGCTATCGGCATTTACAGCTATTCTGAGAAACTGAGAGTGGGCCTTCAGCAATTGATGGCGGGCGCGCGCGCGTTCAACGTCAACGCTATCGGGCGCAACGACCTCATGTCCCTTTCCGAGGACTGCACCAAAGTTACCGGCATCCCGTATATTATGGATGCCAACCGTGAAGAAGCCATGGCCATTCTCAACGGCTAACGCTTGCGTCCTATCAAACAAGACGAGGGGGCTCCGAAAGGGGCCCCCTTTTTATACAGAAATTTTGTCATTCCGGACTCGATCCAGAATCCCGGTAACCCGCCATTCCCGCGAAAGCAGCAACCCAAATCTTCTTTAACATAAACAAAGGCCCCCATTTTCAGGGGGCCTCATTGTTTAGTTTTAATTTCGATTATTTAAGGGGCAGATCAATCTTGTAGCCCTTGACCAATTCCCGTATCTGGGCTGCGGACTTCTCGTCCGGTTCCACCAGGGGGAGGCGGGGCTTGCCCACGTTGAATCCGATGTGGTTGACAGCGTATTTTACCGGTACCGGGTTGGAGAGAATAAAGAGTCCGGTGGCCATCGGCATCAGTTTCAGGTGCATTGCGGCAGCTTCAGCCATGTTTCCGGCAAGAGTGGCGTTCATCATTGCCTTGATCTGCTTGCCAACCAGGTGTGAGGCCACGCTCACGATGCCGTAACCGCCCATTGACATGATGGGGAAGGTATCCGCATCGTTGCCGCTCCAGACTTTGAAGTCTTTGCGGGTAACGCCGTTGAGGATTTTGGCCACCTGGCCGAGGTCCCCGCTGGCTTCTTTAATACCGATAATATTCTCAATCTGGCTTAGCTTGATTATAGTTTCCGGGGCCAGACTGGTAATCGTCCGAGCCGGCACATTATAAAGAATGCAGGGCAATTTTGTATTCGTCGCAATGGCTTTAAAGTGCTGGTAAAGGCCTTCCTGGGAAGGTTTGTTGTAGTAAGGCACTACCAGCAAGGCCGCGTCTACGCCGATCTTCTCCGCGTCTTTGGTTGCCTGGATAGCTTCCGATGTGGAGTTGCTGCCCGTGCCGGCCACCAAACTGCCTTTGCCGGCTAACGCGGCCTTGACCTCATGGAAAAGCTTTTCTTCTTCTTCCCATGACAGCGTTGGCGATTCACCCGTAGTCCCGGCGATAACCACGCCGTCTGAGCCGGAGGCTACCAGAGCCTTGGCGAGACGCGCAGCCTGTTTATAGTCTACCTCGCCCTTTTCATCGAAGGGCGTAACCATAGCGGTGAGCAGACGTCCTATTTCTTTCATTTATTTACCCCTTCGGCGTGAGCCAGCCGCGGCGGGCCATTTCTTCAGCAACCTGGATGGCGTTCAGGGCGGCGCCCTTGCGGATATTATCCGTGGCAAGCCACAGCGCGATGCTGTTCTTCAGGGTGTTGTGCTGGCGGATGCGGCCGACATAAACATCGTCTTTATTGGCGGCATCGATGGGCATCGGGTAAAGGTGTGCCTTCATGTCGTCCTGGATTTTAACGCCCGGCGCTTTGGCCAGGATATTCCGGACTTCTTCCGGGGTAATATTCTTTTCAAAATCGATATGAACCGCTTCGCTGTGGCCCAGGAAAACGGGCACGCGCACACAGGTGCAGGAGATCAGCATATCATCGACGTGCATGATCTTCCGGGTTTCGTTGACCATCTTCTGTTCTTCGTTGGTGTACCCGTTGGCGAGGGTCACATCAATTTCCGGCAGGCAGTTGAAGGCGATCTGGTGGGGATAAACGGTGGGGTTTATCTTTTCGCCGGCCAGTACCTGCGGCGTCTGGACGCGCAGTTCTTCAATAGCGGCGATGCCGGTGCCGGAAACGGCCTGGTAGGTATCAACTGTAATTCTCTTAATCTTGTTGACCTTGTTAAGCTGGTTAAGGACCATGACCAGTGGGATGGTGACGCAGTTGGGTCCCGCGATGATGCCCTTATGCGTTTTCGCGTCGTCCATGTTTACTTCAGGGACGATCAGCGGTACGCCTGGGTCCATGCGGAAAGCGTTGCTGTCATCAATACAAATCGCACCCGCCGCGGCGGCGATTGGCGCGAAAGCCTTGCTCATTTCAGTGCTGACGGAAACAAAAACCAGGTCAAGTCCCTTGAAGGAATCGGGTTTGGCTTCGATAACTTTAATCTGCTTATCGCCGACCTTCATCAGCTTGCCTTCTGAGCGGCCGGAAGCCAGCAGTCTCAGTTCAGAGACCGGGAACTTGCGCTCGACGACAACTTTGATGAATTCCTGCCCCACATTCCCCGTCGCCCCCAGGATGCCGACTTTGAAACCTTTGCTCATAAACTCCTCACAGTCCGAGAAGGGTATCGAGGCCCACAATCAAGCCTTTGCGTTTTACCACTTCTTTAACGGCTAAGATAACGCCGGGCATGTAACATTCCCGGCTGATTGCGTCATGTCTGATGCTCAGGGTCTGTCCCGCCGCCCCGAAGAGAACTTCCTGGTGGGCCAGCAGACCGGGCATGCGGATGCTGTGGATATTGATGCCCTCTACCTGGTGGCCGCGCGCATCCGAGGCCTCGCCTTGGACTGCCGGGGGCAGGAAGGCTTTGCCGCGGACCTTGGCCATGGCTTTCGCCGTGGTCAGGGCGGTGCCTGAGGGCGCATCTATTTTGCGGTCATGATGGAGTTCGATAATCTCGCAATGATCGAGGTACTTGCCCGCAATCTTGGCCAGGTGCATCATTACGATCGCGCCCAGCGCAAAATTGGAGGCGACAATCGCCCCGATGTTGTTCGCTTCGGCCAGTTTTTTGATTTCGTCGAGTTCCGCCGGGGTGAAACCCGTGGAGCCGACAACCAGATTAATACCGTGGCCGGCAGCCTCGCGCAGGGCGGGCATGCTGGCTTTGGCATTCGTAAAATCAACTAGAACATCCGGGCGGGTCCCGGTGAAGATAACGCCTGCGGTGACGGATAGCGGGATATCCCCGGTAGGGGAATCCATCATTCCACCCGCGGCCTTTATATCAATGCCGCCGACGAGTTGTAATCCGGGCTCGGTGCATACTGCCCGCACTACTTCCTGACCCACTTTGCCGAGGGCGCCGTGAACGGCAATTTTGATGACCTTCATTTTGCTCTCCTGTGACTAACGTCTGGGCGGAAAGCCTCCACGACGATCATCCATGCGCTGACCGGGGCCGCTCCGGGGGAACTGACGGGGCGGGGGAGCGCCGCCTTCACCCTGTGGTGCAGGTGCGCCGGAACTGTCAAGAAGAGCTTTGCGCGAAAGGTTGATCCTGCCCAGGTTATCTACCCCAATTACTTTAACTTTGATTTCGTCACCAACATGGACGACATCTTCAACTTTAGCTACGCGGAATTCAGCCAATTCGCTGATATGGACAAGTCCTTCCTTGCCGGGCAGGACTTCCACCATTGCGCCGAAGTCAAAGACGCGGGTTACTTTACCGGTGTAAACAGTGCCCGGTTCGATATCCTTGGTCAGGCCTTCAATGATCCTGATGGCTTTCTGTGCTGATTCAACATCGAGCGCGCCGATGGTAACGGTGCCGTCATCAGTAATATCAATAGTTGTTTTAGTTTCAGCGATGATCGAGCGGATGGTTTTGCCGCCGCCGCCGATAACTGCGCCGATCTTGCCGGCTTCAATCTGAATCTTGTACATGCGCGGGGCGTACTTGCTGACTTCAGATCTCGGGGCGCTGATCGCCTTGTCCATCAGATCCATGATGAAGAAGCGGGCGTCTTTGGCCTGCCTGATCGTGTCATTCACAATCTGCATGGTCAAGCCGGTAAGCTTCGTATCCATCTGTATCGCGGTGATACCCTCGCGGGTGCCCGCTACTTTAAAGTCCATATCGCCGAAGAAGTCTTCCAGCCCTTCGATATCGGTCAGGACGGCATAACGGCCGGTGTCATCGGTAATCAGGCCCATGGCAATGCCGGCAACCGCGGCTTTAATTGGTACGCCGGCGTCCATCAGGGACATGCTGCCGGAGCATACGCTGGCCATCGAGGTGCTGCCGCTGGAGCTGAGGGCTTCAGAAACCAACCGTATCGTGTACGGAAAACTCTCATCGACGGGTACCACGGGTAACAGGGCTCTTTCCGCCAGGGCGCCGTGGCCGATTTCACGCCGGCCCGGGTTGCCTGATCTCTTTACTTCGCCTGTGGAATAGGGGGGCATATTATAGTGGTGCATGAAACGCCGGGTGCCTTCAATGGTCAGCCCGTCAAGCACCTGTTCCTGTTTCATGGAACCGAGCGTGGTGACGTTCAACACCTGGGTCGCGCCGCGGGTGAACATGGCGGAACCGTGGGCGCGGGGTAGTAAACCAACCTGACAGTTGATCGGGCGGATTTCCAGGATTTTCCGGCCGCCGGCGCGGATTCCTTTATCCAGGATGTTGCTGCGAAGCTGGGCTTTAACGCCCGCATCGAAAGCGGCAACAATTTCATCTTCAGTGTAGGTCTCGCCGAGTTCTTCAACCAGATCACTGGTAATATCAGCGAACGCGGCTTCGCGCTCGGCTTTGGTTAACATAATAGCGCTGTTCATTCTTTCCGCCAGTTTGTGCTTGGAGGAGGAGAGAACATCAGCCTTGACGGTGGTTGGGACGGCCAGAGGGGCCTTTTCCTTACCCACCATTTTCTGGAATTTTTCCTGGAGGTCAATAATTTCCTGGTTGGCTTTGTGCGCAAATTCGATGGCGCCCAGCATGATGTCTTCGCTGAGAATTCTCGCTCCGGCCTCAATCATAACGATTTTGGTCCGGCTGCTGGAGACCGTTAAATCAAGTTTGCTCTTGGTCAGTTCGGTCATGGTCGGGTTCAGGACATACTGGTCGTTGATGTATCCAACCCGCACTGCCCCGATAGGCCCCTCGAATGGGATAGCCGAGTTGGTGAGCGCGGAGGAAGAGCCGATGAGCCCCAGGAGGTCAGCATCATTTTCAAGGTCAGCGGAAAGAACAGTAGCGATGACCTGTGTTTCCTGGTGCCATTTCTTGCTGATAAGGGGACGGATAGAACGGTCCGTCAACCGGCACGCGAGAATGGCGGCCTCGCTGGGCCGGCCTTCGCGGCGAATAAAACCGCCGGGTATTTTACCGGCGGCGTACATTCTTTCCTCGTAATCTACTGTCAGGGGGAGAAAATCAATCCCCTCTTTAACCTCTTTACTGTAAACCGCGGTGACCAGCACCATGGTATCCCCATAGCGGACAGTCACGGCAGCGTTGGCCTGTTGGGCGAAAGCTCCGGTTTCTAATTTTAAAGTCCTACCGGCAATCGTGGTTTCAACCGATTGTGTTTCTAACAATATATCCTCCTGAGAGAGCCGGGCTTATTTGCGCAGACCGAGTGATTTGATCAGTTTGTTGTAGCGGGCGACATCGCTGCGCGAAAGGTAACCGAGCAAACGCCGGCGGCTGCCGATGAGTTTGAGCAGGCCTCTCTGAGTGTGGTGATCATGGCGGTGAACTGCCATATGGCCGGTAAGTTCCGCAATGCGGCTGGTCATGATGGCGACCTGGACCTCGGTTGACCCGACATCCTTATCGTGTACTTTATAAGCGTTGACTATTTCGGTCTTTTTAACTTTGTCCAAGTGCGTATTTTCTCCCTACATTTAGCCTATTTTTATAACACGTTAAATTGTAGCACAACATCTGGCAAGTGTAAATTTCCAGACACTGCGCCGATGGTTAAAGTTATTCAGTTGTCCACTTTGAATTCTACTTTATATAGTCTTATTTGGAAAGGCCCCCCGGTGAATGCTAAAATGATATCAGTGGCTAAGAACGGTTATCAACTCCTCGTTATCGATATCGACGGTACCCTGCTGGGGCGCGGCGGCATTTCTCCTGAAGACAAAGCTGCTCTTTTGCGCGTCCGCCGTGATGGTATTAAAATCGCACTGTCTACCGGCCGGGCGCTAAAGGCCTGCCGCGGCGTAGTCAAAGAACTTGACCTCAGCGATTACCACGTCTGGTTTGACGGCGCTCTGGTGAGCACACCGGACCTCGTTAGCGAATTATGGGTCAGGCCGCTTGACCCGAAACTGGTCAAGGATATGGTCGATTTTTCACGTGAACGAAGCATAGACCTTGAGTTGTATAGCGCTCTGGATTACATGGCTGAACGGGAGACCTGGTCCACCCACGCCCATGAGGACTTTTTCGGCGTGGACTGCGTTTTTACTGAGTTTGCCGGAGTCTGGGACCGGGAGCGGGTGGTTAAGGGTGGGGTGGTGGCCTCCGAAGCTGATGAACCGGCGATCAAAAAGTTGTTTACGGATCGCTTCGGCGAACGAATAAACATTTCCGAAGCCCGGACGCCCAATTATCCCGGGGTAGTCTTTAATAATATCCTGGCCCCTGACGTCTCAAAAGGCACGGCGGTACGCCATTTAGCAGAACATATGGGTATCAGCCGGGAGCATATTATGGCGGTGGGGGACGGGATGAACGATCTGCCGCTGTTTACCGCTGCCGGCCTAGCGGTGGCCATGGGCAACGCCTCGGACAAGGTCAAAGCCGCGGCCCATCAAGTCACCCTTGACGTCGATCACAGCGGGTTATCCGCCGCCATCGAGAAATTCCTGATCTAGGCTATTTCAGGTTCAACCACCGCTTCCACCATGGCCTGCCCTCAAGTCCTTCCACCAGGAATGAATGCTCGCATTTCCCGCAGCGCCAGGAACGAAAACGCTCGTTGTAGTAGGTCTGTGAACTACCGCAACGGGGACACATTGTCCGCATCCGCTTTTCGGTTTCCTTATCCATTTTATTCCAGTACTGGTCGTGCCAGCCCGGCCTGTTTGACATAAAGTACGTCTCCTCGCACCCCACACTTTAACTATATCAAATTATGCGCCCGTTTTCCTTATTTTTGAGCCTGTGACCTCTTACGTGCTATATTAATCGAAGGAACGATGAACAATTAAGGTATATCGACAGTGACTAAAAAAACAATCGTCCAGTGTGATTTTGACGGCACCATAACCCATGAAGATATCAGCTTTGCTATCCTTAACAAGTTTGCGGTAGGGGAGTGGCGCCCTTTCCTCGAAGAGTACAAGGAAGGCCGGTTATCTGTCGCCGGATTCAATACCAAAGCCTTCAACCTGGTCAAAGTTGATCAGAAGACTCAATTGGACTATGTGTTATCTCAATCTGAATTTGGGACCAGAAAAGGCTTTAAGGAATTGGTCACTCACTGCCGCCAGGCCGGCATCGACTTCGAAATCGTCAGCAACGGCCTGGAGTACTATATCAAGGCCGTACTGGCAAATCTTAATATGAATCGCGTGCCAGTACATGCTGCCGTCAGCCGCTTTGATTCACACGGCATGGAAGTTTATTTTACCGGGCCTAAAGGCGAGTCCGTTGATGACCGGTTTAAAGAAGTCTACGTCGATCATTTCCATCAGAAAGGTTACCGCGTGGTATATGTCGGCAACGGAACTTCAGATCTGGCGCCCGCACGCAAAGCGGACTGTATCTTCGCCACGTCTGACCTGCGGCAGTCATGCCTGGAATTGAAACTGAAACACACGCCTTTTGAGGATTTTGCGGAAGTTATTGACGGTCTTAAAGAACTGCCCGCAGACTAAAATTTCAGGGTCAATGCAATCGGACAGTGGTCTGACCCCATGATGTCTTTCATGATGTAAGATTCCGCCACGTTCGGCATCAGGTTCTCGCTGACGAAGAAGTAATCGATTCTCCAGCCGACATTGCGGGCCCGCGCTCCGGTCTTGATATCCCAATAAGTGTATTGGCCGGGCTCTTTGTTGAAATGCCGGAACGTATCGACATAGCCGTGCGCCATCATTTTGTCCATCCAGGCGCGTTCACTCGGTAAAAAGCCGGAAAACTTAGAGTTTTCTTTGGGCCGCGCGATGTCCATTTCCGTATGCGCCGTATTGTAGTCCCCGCAGATAACCAGTTTTTCGCCTTTCGCCTTGAGATTATCAGTGTAGACCAAGAACCGGTCGTAAAAGTCCATCTTGTACTGAAGTCGGGCATCGCTCATCTTGCCGTTAGGAAAGTAAATATTGAAGAGGCGGTATTCAGGGAATTTGGTGATGACTACCCTTCCTTCAATGTCATAAGATTCGTCCCCGAAGTTGTATTGCACGTCTTCCGGCTTTTCCCGGGAATAAGTGACCACCCCGCTGTAGCCCGGGTGATTTAGCGGCATGTTCCAATAGGCGAAGTATCCCGGCGGCTGCCGCAGTTCCGGTGTCACGTTATCTGGTGTGGCCTTGGTTTCCTGGAGGCAAAAGACATTCGGATTTTCCGCGAACACCGGCTTTAAATAGCCTTTACCGGCTGCGGCCCGGATGCTGTTAATGTTCCAGCAAATAATTTTGACGTTCTTCATGATTAAATATGGCTAGAACCGGGGCTTGCAAATGACTTCCCTGACTCTGAGGTCAAAGAAGTTATTTGAACTCACCGGCTTCAGCACGATAGCGGTATCTGCCCCCTGTCCCTTCCCCCCGATCGAGATAATGTCCTTGTCCACGGGCACCAGACCCGCGTCTGCCGCCATAATAGCTACTTCAATGGCTACTTTGAAGCCATCTCCCATAATACGGAGCGTGCTGGCCATAATTTCGCCCAGTTCATAAGTGCCCATTTTAAAGCGGTTGCGTTAGGATGGCGAATGGACTCCAGAATAGCGGACCACCGATT
>JANYKH010000044.1 GCA_025358235.1 Chloroflexota bacterium | reverse complement strand
ATGAAGCTGTCCGGGATGCCGTGGACGTGTTTGAAGCCGCGGGTCATGAATTTTTACTCCGGCCCAACAATCGGCTAATGCCGAATACCAGTCCAAAGATAAAAACGACTCCCACCACACCCGCCAGAATCGTGGACAGAGGGCCAACAATACCGGGGAAAAGGTAATTCGAAATAAGCTGGAACGGCGCCGACGAAGCCCGGCTGCCGAAGCCATTTTCCCCGGCTACTTTCTCAAGTCCGTCAGGGGCGGAGGAGGCGAGGGGGGATAAAACCGCCAGCAAAAGTGCGGCGCCCCCGAGAATCCACCAGAGCTTCCTGTTCATATTTTCGCCATTTCCATGAGATCTATACGGACGGACTTAACCAGGGCAACTACCGCGACGGTGATAATCCCCTCCCCGATACCGATGACCGCGTGCACGCCGATCATGGCCGGGATGACGATGCCGGCCGGGGCAACACCGGAGAAGGCCAATTCAAAGGCACAGGCAGCCGCAGAGATAACGACCGAAAGCCAGGCGGCGGTGAAAGCCGCGGCGATTTGCGCCTTGCTGCCGGGACCGAACATTACTGTATTCAGCCTTAAAGCCAGCCAGCCGGCCAGCGTGCCGAGGACGCCCATGTTAAGGATATTCGCCCCCAGGGCGACCAACCCGCCGTCCTGAAAAATGAGGCACTGGGCAAACAGAATACAGGTGAGAATAATTATCGCGGACCACGGCCCAAGCAATATTACTGCCAGGGCGGCCCCGATAAGGTGGCCGGAGGTGCCGCCGGGAATAGGAAAATTCACCATTTGCGCGGCAAAGATAAAAGCGGCCATGACACCCATGAGGGGCACATTCTTTTCTTTAATTTTTTTATTGGCCTGTTTGACAGCCACGGCCACAGTCCCGGCGGAAACCGCGCCGGTGACAGCGAGGGTACCGAAGCTTAACAGACCATCTGGGATATGCAATTTTAACAACTCCTTGCAGATGCAACTATTTGCAGCAGGTGGTTAAATTTTTTTATTTGGAGCGGCAGTTCCGGCAACGGCCGAAGATGGCGAGATGGCTGAGATCAGCCTCAAAATTGTAACTTTCCCGCAGGCTTTGCTGAAGGGGTAAAAGGGCGGACTCTTCAAGATCAATGGTACTGCCACAACTCTGGCAGATCAGGTGATGGTGGTGGCCGCGCTCGGCGGGGTGGAAGCGGATGCAGCCCCCGCCCATATCGGTCTGCGTAACCATGCCAAGTTGCTCCAGCAGGGTCAGCGTGCGATAAATCGTCGAGATGTTGACATGGGGGTATTTTTTTACGACATCCGCGTGAATTTCCTCAGCGCTGATATGGTCATGGCTGTGCTCGATAGCTTCCAGCACCATGATGCGCTGGGGCGTAAGGCGGTAGCCCTTTTCAGTCAGTTTATCAACGATAGTATGGACGTGTCCCATAAAATAATGATAGCACCGGAACGCTGCCAGTTGCAACTTGTTGCAAGAGAGAACGGATGCAGGAGTGCTGCCGAATTTTGAGGGGGAGTCTAGCCTTGCCGTGAAAAACGTTCCATGATATAATCTTCTTTGCGTATTGGGGAATCGTCTAATGGTAGGACAACGGCCTCTGGAGCCGTTTGTGGAGGTTCGAATCCTCCTTCCCCAGCCAGCTACTTTCAACCTTTTATCTTCAGTTTCCGCCGTCAAAAACTCGATATTTTACGTATAATTCCCTATATCCGAATGTTCCGGGCAAACGCCATAATAAGATATTAAGTCTATTCGGATTCAACCCTCACATGAATGGTTTCAAAATACCGAATGCGAGAGGTCAAGATGGCGTCAAAAACTATCAAGCAAACTATTACGTTCAAAGCTGCCCGGCATGACGTCTATGAAATGTTGATGGATGCGAAAAAGCATGCCGCTTTCACCGGCGGCAAGGCTCTAATCAGCCGCAAAGTGGGCGGAAAATTTAATGTCTTCGATAATTATGCCGAAGGCGTGAACCTTGAACTGGAACCGGATGTGAAGATCGTACAGACGTGGCGGGCCTCAGACTGGCCGGAGGGGGTTTATTCTACCGTCAACTTCGCATTCCAGGACGTTGAAACGGGCACCCGACTGACGTTCACCCAGACGGGAGTACCCGAAGACAAGTATGATGACATCGCGCAAGGCTGGCGTGATTTTTACTGGGCACCGATGAAGGCGATGCTGGCAAAGTAAATCACACTTAAACAGTCAACTCGGTCCTGCGGAATCCACCTTTGGAACGCGGGACTTTTTTATTGGTGATTAAAACCGGCCCCCTGTGCTAGAATGACGGCATTATAAAGACAAATTTTCCCGCAATAAAGGAGTCATAAATGGCGGTTCGCATTACAACTCTGAATGAGAACGGGGTCAATTCCATCGGGGCGGGGTATCTGCTGGCGGAGTGGGGGTTGAGCATCCTTATCGAGACCGCCAAAAAGAAAATATTATTTGATACCGGCCGCACGATAACAGTAAGCAACAACGCGCCGGTGCTGGGAGTGGACCTCAACAAAGTTGACAAGATCGTGCTGAGCCACGGCCATCATGACCACGCCGGCGGCCTGCGTGAAGTGCTGCGACAAATGCACAAAGAAGTGGAAGTTATTGCACATCCGGACGTCTGGAGCGCCAAATATTCACAGCGCAAGGGGCGGGCAGCCAGGTTTATCGGCATCCCCCACCGGCGGGTGGAACTGGAGGGGCTGGGCGCTAGATTTACGATGACCAAAACCCCCATCGACCTGGGTGATGGCGTGATGACCACAGGCGAAATACCGATGGTCACGGATTATGAAAAGCTGGAACCATACCTGATGGTCAAAGAGGGCGGCGAGATGCGCCAGGACCCGCTTAACGACGATCTGGCGATGATAATCAAAACACAGGACGGACTGGCCGTTATCCTGGGGTGTGCGCACCACGGTACGATCAACACCCTGTTGCACGCCCAGAAACTGACAGGAATAAAAAAGATTCACACCGTGATCGGGGGTTCACACCTGGTGGACACCTCTAAAGAAAGGCTGATACCAACAATCGCCGCTCTAAAGGAAATAGGCGTGGAGAAGCTGGGTTTATGCCACTGCACCAGCCTCTCCGTATGCGCCATTCTCGCCCGCGAATTCGGGGATGGGTTTTTCTTTAATTCGACCGGTATAGTTGTTGACCTACCCTAGGGAGCGGGCCTCGAAAACACACCCATAAGCTGGCCTTGAGCCAGGACATTGCCGGGTAACGCGGCCAGAAAATCCGGGCGGGTAACCCCGGCCGGCAGGGTCAGAGGCTTGGAAAGCGCGAACAGGGTAAAGACATAGCGATGGGTGCTGGGAGGCGGGGGGCCAGGGTCCGGTGTAACCGGGATTGCCGCGTACGTTGTTCCCCTGCATTACGGTACTGCCGGCAAGCTGAGCCGAAGCCGGAATGCCCTCTGCCAGTTCCCGGCTGGACGGGTCAATGTTATAGATAATCCAGTGGGTGATAATGCCGCTGGGCCCATCAATATCTTCACAGATCATGGCGAATGCCTTCGTTCCGGCGGGTGGGTTGCCCCAGGAAAAGGGCGGAGAAATATTAATGCCGGAGCAGGTGTATTTTTCTGGAATTTTTTCGCCGTTATTGAAAACCAGACTGTTTAAAGTGATCTGTACCGAGCTGATGTTTGAGGTGACCGCGGGGGTAGATGGGGTTGGAGCGGGGGTAGGTGAAGGACCGGGAGAAGGAGTCGGAGTTACAACGGGCGAGGGTGAAGCGGCAATAGTCGTAGGTTTAGGGGAAACCGCCGGGGTATTGGTAGTAGGTGGGGGAACAACCGTGGTGGAAGGCGTTGGGACAACGGAAGACGAGGGGGGCGGGTTAGGTTTGGACGAAACTGAAGGCGTAGCGGTGGTGGGCGGTGTGGTGGAGACGGTGGAGGAAGGCCCGCAAGCGGGCAAAACCAGCAAAGCCATTAAGACCACGCTCATGCCAGCAACAAACAGCGCAGGATAATTACTCTTCATGGTGCAAAGCTCCCTTTCAAAATTACGCTCTACTGAAATTATAGCCGCACCGGTTACCGACTGTTTATCAGGGAAAATACTTATCTTCATTGGCGAGGTTGGGGTTTACTCAAAGCAAAGCC
Source organism: Chloroflexota bacterium (assembly GCA_025358235.1). Classification (GTDB taxonomy): domain Bacteria; phylum Chloroflexota; class Dehalococcoidia; order Dehalococcoidales; family RBG-16-60-22; genus JACPQH01. The sequence continues at coordinate 1,196 of JANYKH010000044.1, read as the reverse complement.
ACCTGAAATCCGGCTTGACACTACCCCGCCCCCCACATACAATGCTTCTGATCTCATTATCTGGTTACGGGAGTCAGCCGCGTTAAGCGGCTCTTTTTTCATGGAAATCGTCTACGGTTTTGGCTGGTATTTAATCTTTATACTTTCCGCAGTATTTCACGAGGCGGCCCATGCCTGGGCGGCGATGCGGGGAGGTGACCCGACCGCCTACCTGGGAGGGCAGGTTTCATTGGACCCGGTGCCCCACATCAAACGCTCTCCGATAGGCATGGTGGTGATGCCGATTATCTCAGTGATTATCATGGGGTGGCCTTTCGGTTTTGCGAGCACGCCTTACGACCCCGTATGGGCGCACAAACATCCCCGTAAAGAGGCCTGGATGGCACTGGCAGGACCCGCAACCAATCTGCTGCTCGTGATTGTGGCGGCCATAGGGATCAAAGCGGGGATCGTCGCGGGGGTTTTTGAACAGCCCCTCTCGATCAACTTCCGGAGCATCGTAGATCCGGCGGTGGGGGGCGGCTGGATGGCTCTTTCGATTTTCCTGAGTATGCTGTTCACCCTTAATCTGATTATGGTGGTGCTGAATCTGCTACCGCTGCCGCCGTTTGACGGGGCCGGGGCGCTGTCCCTCTTTCTGCCGGAAGATATGGCGCGCAAGTACAGAGTTTTTACGACAAATCCGATGTTCGCCTTTTTTGGGTTTATCGTGGCATGGCAAATTTTCAGCCCGCTTTTCCAGGCGGTGTTCCCGATGGTGATCAATATTTTGTATTGGGGATCACATTACGGATAGAGAGTAAATTGGCATAAATAAAGCCCCCCGGGTCATTCCCCGGGGGCAATTTTTTAAACCTATATTAAATTAACTAATTTTCTCCATCGTCGTGCGGTTACGCACTTCCACCAGTTTCCGTTTCAGGACAGAACTCTTCATCTTCCATTCAGAGCCCACTTTGACATATTCATCTTCATAATAACCCCACCCCAGCAGTATCTGGTTTTCCCTTTCGTTAACGATAACGTCATGGAGTTCCCATTTGCCTGTGGCAGTGGCATCACTGGTAAGATCGATATCCGGGGCGAGGCCTTGATGGACGGTGATAGCCTGCGTCAGGCGCATTTGCAGAAAGTCCGCGATGGCTTTTCTGCCTTTTACTTTAAGGTTGCCGGTATCTGTCCTGAGGCGGGGCGGC
>JANYKH010000318.1 GCA_025358235.1 Chloroflexota bacterium | reverse complement strand
GCTCCAGAAATCGCGGGAGTGCATGGGGCAGGGTTTGGCTTTGCGCAGTTCGTTCACTTCATGCCAGACCCGGTTCATCTCGATGCCGTCCGTGACCAGTTGATCTACTTTATCCCACGGCATTTTCTTACCCAGCTTATTTTCGATGAACGCGGCAAATTCCTACAGTTCATTGACGAGAAAGTGGATATCATGTTCCTTTGATCCCGGGAGGCGGTTTTCGTTCACGCCGGGGTGGGGCATTTCCAGCACCCACATGGGCGCGTCCAGATACCGGCCCATGGCCTGAAACCATTTGAACCGCGTATCGCAGAAATAGCCTGACCCCAGGATGATATCCGGCTTTGGCATACCCGCCATGGGGGCGCCGGGGGGGATCACGCCCAGTTCTTTAAGATAAGAGGCGTAGCCCAGGCAATTGCGGGCGTAGCCGCAGAGGTGGGTGGGAAATCCGTCCGCATCAGAGCGGGCGAGGTAATTGGGGGCCGCCCCAAAAGCCGCGCAGGCCGCGCCGTAGTCTTCCGGGTAAACGCAGGCCACATCCATGGCCCGCAGCAGAATGTCCCCGCCCCACCAGTTCACCATGCACCAGGCGACCGGCTTGCCTTCATTGCTGGCCTCAACTGCCTTTTCATACATGCCATCAACGAGCGCCCGCAGCGGGTACATCGTCTTCAGGCGGTTAATGCTTTTTTTCTTTTTTTCTTCAATAACCATGTTTCACCCTGCTCTTAGAGCCTCGACAATGTTTATTGACTGGATACCGTTAAACGATGGTAAAGACCGGGCGGGCGCCTTCGCCGGCGGAATATTTATCCCCCGGGAAAACTTCATGCCCCATTTTCACACTCTTGCCGATAACGTCCAGGCCGGCGCTGGCCGGCGTGACGCCCTTGAGGTTGCCCATGATCCATGGACCCTCATCCAGTTCCACCATGGCGATGATGTAGGGACATTCGGTTTCACGGCCCTCAGAGGGCACGAAGACCGAAGTATAAGTCCTGATTTTACCCGTGCCTTTCATGGCCATCGGTTCGATTTCAAAGCTGGCGCAGTTGCGGCAGGCCATTTTCGGCGGGACGGTGATCGAGCCGCAGACCTTACATTTGAGGCCCATCAGTCTATCTTCTTTCAGCGCATCGCTGTATTGTTTAAAAGTAAGCGGATAATTCATTTTACTGCCTCCTTAACCTCAGCCTTAATAACCCTTTTCCAGAATCAGGTTCACCAGAGTGCCGCCCTCGCCGCCGAGAGTGTCCGTCATGCCGATTTTGGCGTTCGGGACCTGGTTGGCGGGAATAGCTTCCCCTCGTAGTTGTTTTACTACTTCATATACCTGGCCGCCGCCCGTGGCCCCGATGGGATGCCCCTTGGCTTTAAGACCGCCGGACGGGCAGATGGCGATTTTGCCGCCGATGTCCGCCTGGCCTTTTTCCCAGGCTTCGCCGGCCTTGCCGTAATCGAAGAAGCCGAGGCTCTCCGAAGCTATTATTGATGCGATGCTGAAACAATCGTGTAATTCAATCAAATCTACATCATCCGGCTTGATACCGGCCATGGCGTAGGCTTGCTTCGAAGCGACTTCACGGGCATAAATTCGCGGCAGATAGGCTTTCTGGTTGGAAAGAGTGCCGGAAGAAGCCTGGCCTGCGCCGGTAATCCATATCGGTTTATCTGTCATGCGTTTGGCGATGTCTTCCGAGACCAGGATCACTGATGAAGCGCCGTCAGAAAACGGGCAGCAGTCGTGTAATCCCAGGGGGGATGCCACCACAAAAGCCTTGAGGACTTTATCTATGGTCAAATCGCCGTACTTGCCGAAGAATTGGGCTTTGGGATTGACCGAGCCGTGCTTGCAGGCTTGGATGGATACACGGGCCATCTGTTCCCTAAGCCGGTCAACCGGTATTTTGTATTTATCCGAATATAAGTGAGCGAGAAGCGCGAAAACGGCAGGGAATGTGATGCCAGCGGGGTATTCATACCGAGCATCGCTGAACATGGCGAAAGTACGGGTGGCGAGAGGAGTGCCCATGGTGGCCGCTCTTTCCAGTCCGCCTGCCATGATCACGTCATAAGCGCCGTTGGCGATCAGTAAAAATGCGTCGCGGATGGCCATACTGCCGGAAGCGCACGCACCTTCATAACGGTTAGCGGGAATGTTAAAACAGCCGATGTTTTCCGCCGCGAGGCACTGGGGCATTCCCTGGCCTTCGGAGAAATCACCGAGTACGTTGCCGATAAACAGCGCCTGAATGTCCTTGGGTTTCATCCTTGCGTCGAGGAACGCGTCCCCCGCGGCTTCCGCAAAAAGTTCCACCCCGGTTTTCTCTTGCGCTCCTGTAAATTTAGTTACCCCCACCCCGAGAACTGCAACTTTCCTCATCAACTTACCTCCATTAACCGAAAAGATTGATTACTGATAAAAATAGTAATAGATACGCTAAATAATGTGACTGAGGGTAAAAATAGGTTACTATATTTGATCGGGAAATGTCAAACACCGGCTAAAAATTGTTAAAAACAGGTACTATTTGAAATGTTTTACAGCAGTATATATCCCAATTATGAGCGAAACGAGCCCGAGACCAATACTCATAAAACTGAAATGCAGTCCCCCTGAAAAAAGAAGATAGACTACAAAACAAACTACCATACTCACCCCCGCCACCACCGCCAACCCGGTCCCTTGTTTACGGTTGACCGCCCGGCTTATCACTTCCCCCACCCCCCATCCCATCCCCGCCGCTATTAATAACCCAACATAGAAGAAATGTATTACACCTTCAACTACACTCCAGGCAAAGCCGGCAACAAATGCCGCTATCAGTCCTGCCGCAATACCCCTCATATAGAAGGCCGCACTCATGTCAAAAACGGGCAGACGCTTCAAGCCAGCACAATCGTGGCACCTCGCCCCCACCGGGGTTTGCACCATGCATTTCGGGCAGATCAGTTTTTCGCACTTGCCGCACCGCAGGTTGGTCTCGGCTTCAGTATGTTCACCGCATTTCACGGGTTGATTTCCTTCTTTTCTTCGGTACTTTCCCGGTACATCCAGACTTTACTGTCTTTAATGTCCCGGTCATAAAGCAACCTGTTTATCATGACGTGGCGGTTAACCGTCAATGCCCTGCGGGACGGTAACAACCTTTTCAAAACTACCACAGCCAGTAAAGCGATGAAAGCCCCGGTAACCCCGTAATCGTGCATAAACACCGCGGAGAAGACGGGCAATAAGGCCGTCATTACAAGTACAGGCAAAGGGGTGCTGTGTATTAAAGCCACCAGCGATAAACCGATCACCACATATAATATGGGTATCCAAATAGAATATTCCGGGTTAAACAGGAGCGCCCAGATCAATCCGATAACGATAGCGACGCCCCGCCCCCCTTTGAAATTTAAAAATATCGACCAGTTATGACCCGCGATTACTGCAAGGCCGACCCAAATTTGCAGGCTTAAATCCAGGCCTAGACTGTAACCCAGCCAGACTGCGAAGACGCCTTTGGCGGCGTCAATTAGTCCCGCGGTGACACCCAGTTTCTTGGAATGGGCCATCCGCGCCAGATTCCCCGCCCCTACCTGCCCTGTCCCTGAACGAGCGAGATCTACCTTACGGTGACGCCCGATCAGGTAAGAGACTGGAATAGAACCGAGAACGTAGGCTCCGAAAACAAGGAAAATGAACCGAATGACCATCGGGCTATTTACCGGTCACAAACCAGTTTCCTTTCCCTTGCCAGCGCGATGAGGTTTTCTGCTGCTGACATGGGCACGTCTATCGTCCCCAACGGGGTATCTGTCCCATCATCAAGACCATGATAGTCGCTGCCCCCGGTAACAATCAATTTATGCTTGTTAGCCAGTCGCAGCAGTTTGTTAATTTGTTCCGCGCTGGAATTGGTATAGTAAGCCTCAATTCCCACCAATCCCGCCGGCGCCAACTCAGCGACCACCGCTTCGGGATCGTTGACCGTGAAGGGGTGAGCCATTACCGGTAGTCCGCTGGCCTTTAAAACCATGGTTACGGCCTCCACCGGGGTCATTTTCTGTCTTTCTACGAAGGCCGGCCCGTCCTGGCCGATATACCATGAAAAAGCCTCTCTCAGGCTGGGAATATACCCTTTTTCAAGCAGCGCCTGGGCGATATGGGGGCGGCCGATAGAACCGTCTCCTGCAATCTGTTTAACCCGTTCCCATTCCAGTTTCAACCCTAACCCCGCCAATTTGGAGACCATTTTTTCTGCCCGGCCTTCACGGGAATCCCGGAATTCGGCCAGCTTTGTCTTGAGATCAGGGTTTTTATAGTCTATAAAATACCCCAGTATGTGGACTTCGCCGCCTTCAATATCTGTGCTTATTTCCACACAGGGTATTACCTGCAAAGATTCAAACTGGCGAGCCGTGTCCAGCGCTTCCTGCACTCCGTTGACGGTGTCATGATCCGCCAGCGCAATGACATGCAGCCCCACCCCCGCCGCCTTTTTTACCAGATCTGAAGGTGACAATCGGCCGTCCGATGCGTTGGAATGCAGGTGAAGGTCGACTCCGCTCACTGTTCCATCCTGGTAATGCGCTCGATCGCGGTGGCCCGTCCGGTTGTCTCGTCTGCGGTGACCATAATTGCGTTTAAGACCGCTTTGCCTTTGCCGACGGACAGCCGGTTGGGCATTTTGGTGAGAAAACGCTGTATCACCAGGTCAATATCATCCCCGATGACGGAATCAATCGGGCCGGTCATGCCGATGTCGCTGACAAAGGCGGTGCCGTGAGGTAAGACCCTTGTATCTATTGTCCCGACATGGGTGTGCGTGCCCAGCACGGCGCTGACACGCCCATCCAGGTACCAGCCCATCGCCTGTTTTTCACTCGTTGCTTCGGCATGAAAATCGATGATAATGATCTTTGGCGTCTTGGGCAGTTGGTCCAACAGTGCGTCCATGCACCGGAAGGGGCAGTCAAAATCGCCGATAAAGGTGCGTCCGATGAGATTGACGATGATAGCTTTTTCCGTAACGATAAATCCCCGCCCCGGCACCCCCGGCGGATAGTTCAGCGGGCGCAAAATGGGGAGTTCTCCGTTCAGGTGGGGCAGAATCTCTTTTTGAGCCCAGATGTGGTTGCCGGACGTGATAATATCCGTGCCGGCATCATACATTTCCATGGCTGATTGGAGATTAAGCCCGAACCCGCCCGCGGAGTTTTCCCCGTTAACTATTACCATGTCCAGACCCAGCTCTTTCCGCAGACGCGGCAGAAACTGGTTCAGGACCTGGCGGCCGGGACGGCCGATAACATCACCTACTACTAGAAATTTCATTCAATCAGGGCGACGCCCCGGTCCTTTCTCTTATTTCGCGTAATCCACGGCTCTCGTTTCGCGTATTACCGTCACGCGGATCTGGCCGGGGTAATCCAGTGTTTCTTCGGCCTTTTTCGCGATGTCCCGGGCCAGTCTCATGGCGCCCAGATCATCGATTTCATCCGGCTTTACCAGGATGCGCACTTCGCGGCCCGCCTGGATGGCGTATGATTTCTCCACGCCCTTGAAACTGTTGGCAATATCTTCCAGTGCGCGCAGTCTCTTGAGGTAGGAATCCAGCGATTCACGTCTGGCTCCGGGCCGGGCGCTGCTGATGGCGTCCGCCGCTGAGACCAGGTAGCCCCAGAAGCTGACGGTACCCATTTCCATGTGGTGCTCGGAGATGCCTTTGACAACCTCCGGAGATTTATCCCACTGCTTGACGATATCGGCGCCGATCTGGGCGTGCGTTCCTTCCACTTCATGATCAACAGCCTTGCCGATGTCATGCAGCAAGCCGGCGCGTTTGGCCAGACCCACGTTCGCCCCGATTTCCGAAGCGATCATGCCCGCCATGTAAGATACCTCGATGCTGTGGGCCAGCACGTTCTGGCCGTAGCTGGTGCGGTATTTCAGCCTGCCCAGCAGCTTGATGAGTTCCGGATGCAGTCCGTGTACGCCCTCTTCATAGGCGGCCTTTTCACCGGCGGCCTGAATATCAGCGTCTACTTCTTCACGGGCTTTGGCCACAACCTCTTCGATGCGGGCGGGGTGAATTCTCCCGTCCAAAATCAGTTTGGTCAGGGCCAGCCTCGTTACTTCCCGTCTTACCGGGTCAAAGCTGGAGATAGTTACAGCCTCGGGCGTATCATCGATAATCAGATCGACGCCGGTGGCCTGTTCAAGGGCGCGGATGTTGCGGCCTTCGCGGCCGATCAGGCGTCCCTTCATTTCATCGTTGGGCAGCGGGACTACGGAAACCGTAGTTTCTGCGACGACTTCCGAGGCGCTGCGCTGGATAGCCTGGGCCAGAATGTCCTGGGCCTTTTCATTGGCTTCTACCTTGAGCTTGGCTTCCCAATCTCGCAGGCGGCGGGAAGTTTCCTGCTTGGTTTCTGATTCCATGGCCTGAAGCAGCAGGGTTTTGGCATCTTCCTGTGACATGCCGGCTACGATTTCCAGTTGCTTCAATTGCTTGTCTTTGATTTCCTGGATCTGCGCGCGGAGATTATCCATTTCCTTCTCACGGTTGGCCAGTCCGCGCTCGCGCTGGTCAACGGCTTCCAGTTTCCGGTCAAGGTGTTCGCTCTTCTGGTTCAGGCGGTTTTCAGACCGCTGAATTTCCGCCCGGCGGTCCCGGTATTCGGTTTCCTGGGCGGTCTTGGCTTTCTTGGCTTCTTCACGGGCTTCCGTAGTGATATCCTTGGCTTCGGTGCGTGCATCACCAACCATTTTGGCGGCTTTGCGTTCGGCGACTCTCAGTTGCCGGTTAAACACCATGCGGCGGTAAACCAGAGTGATGATGGCGCCCAACACGACGCCGATAAACAAGGCGGATATGAGTGCGACGTAGTAAATAGGTGCTAATTCCATTTTATTATATCCTCACAGGCCCCGGCTAATGTATTACTGATGCCTCGGCCTGCTCTTTCACAATTTTATTTAACGTAGTTTTGATCACTTTTTAATAAATGTTTATTAAAAAATAATTATGATATATCAATAGAAATAATTTTTGAATGGAAATGATAATAGGAATTTATCAATAAAATAATAGAAATTATTATTTATAATTATCAAATTGTATTATCCTTTTTGATTATTTCAAA
>JANYKH010000280.1 GCA_025358235.1 Chloroflexota bacterium | reverse complement strand
CGCGAATTTGGGCAGGTTGCCGGAGGCGTACATCGTCTCCTGTTTGACCATATACGGCGGATAAATCTCATAATAACCATGCTTTCTGGTGTGTGTGTCCAGCATGTACCATATCAAAGCCCGCTGGAGACGTGCCCCCATTCCTTTTAAGATATAAAAGCGGGTGCCGGATAGCTTGACGCCGCGCTCGAAATCGATGATATCCAGGTCTTCGCCCAATTTCCAATGAGGGGCCGGTTGAAAATCGAATTTCTTGGGTTCGCCCCAGGTCCGGGCAATTTTATTATCCTGTTCGCCCTCACCGACAGGGACGGAAGCATCAGGAATGTTGGGGAGTTGAAGAAGTAGGGCTTTCAACTGATCGTCGATAACTTTGACTTCATCTTCAAGAGTTTTAACCTGTTCGCGCAGGTTACGGCCCTGGGCTGCAAGGTCTTCTTTACTCGTGCTTTCCTGGTGCCCTTTTGAGCCTTCCTTGCGGGCCCGTCGCAGGTTATCCAATTCGAGCACTTTTTGACGGCGGCTCGCATCCAATTCAATGACTTTATCAATCGGCGCGTTATCGTGCCGGTTGGCGATGGCCTGTTTGACGATATCGGGATTTTCGCGGATGAATTTTAAGTCAAGCATTTCAACCTTCCTTATTGACCTTTTTCCCTCATCTGGGGGAAGAGAATCACTTCACGAATTGACGGTTGGCCGGTTAGCAGCATGACGATGCGGTCTATGCCCACTCCCAGCCCACCTGTAGGTGGCATGCCGTGTTCGATAGCCACCAGGAAGTCCTCATCCAGAGCGGATGGACCTTCAGCATCTTTTTCCTTTATTTGTTCTTCGAAACGGGCCCGCTGATCGATGGGATCGTTCAATTCGGAGAAAGCATTGGCTACTTCCAGCTTACCGATGAAAGCCTCAAACCGCTCCACAAACTGATCATTACCTGGCTTTTTCTTGGCGAGCGGAGACATGGCCACGGGGTAGTCCACCAGAAAAGTAGGCTGTATCAGGTGGGGCTCGACATAGGCAGAAATAAGGTCGTCAACGAGCTTGCCCCATGGGCGCCGCGGGTCCGCGTCTATCTTCAATTCGACCATTCGGTTATACAGGGAAACCTGATCCGGATAGTCCATGATGTCAATACCGGCGTGCTCCTTAACAGCCTCGCGTAAATCAAGTCGCTTCCACGGCGCGGCCAGATTAATCTTATGGCCCTCAAATTCGGTTTCCGTGTTGCCGTTAACCGCCAAAGCGGCGCTGCTAACCAGGTTCTCGACGAGTTCCATCATATCGTAATAATCGGCATAGGCTTCATAACTTTCCAGCATCGTGAATTCCGGGTTATGCTTGGTATCTATGCCTTCATTGCGGAAGATGCGGCCCAGTTCGTAGACCTTGTCCATCCCGCCGACAATCAGACGTTTTAAATGCAGTTCCAGAGCAATGCGCAGATAAAAATCGGCATCAAGCGCGTTATGGTGGGTGATGAAAGGACGGGCGCTGGCGCCCCCGGCGATGGGCTGTAGGACGGGTGTCTCAACTTCCAGATAACCTCGTTTGTTTAATGTCTCCCTAATTGAGGCGATAGTTTTACTGCGGTTCCGGAACAGTTTTTGAATATCCGGGTTAGAAACCAGGTCAAGGTACCGCTGCCGGTAGCGTACCTCCACGTCTACCAGTCCATGCCATTTTTCAGGTAGGGGCAGGATTGCCTTAGTGAGGATGGTCAATTCACGGGCTTCAATTGTAGGCTCGCCGGACCTGGTGCGGAACAATTTGCCCTGGATCCCGACGAAATCACCCAGGTCAAGCAATTCAACCAATTCGTAACAGGGATCCGTTTTGCGGCATAACACCTGCATTTTGCCGGTACCGTCCCGCAAATCTAAAAAGCTTAGTTTACCCATACCGCGGTTAGCTACGATGCGGCCGGCCACCGTGACTGTGACATCCTGCAGCGGTGTGGCTTTTTCGGCCTGCTCCAATAAAGTCACGGCATCCTGGTTGGTATGGGTACGGTGAAAATGGGCGGGGAAAGGATCTACACCCTTAGCCCGTATAGCGGCTATTTTTTGAATTCTCTGTTCAGTCAGTTCATCCAGTCTAGTTGGCATTCTTTATAACCCACTCGTTAGCATTCTGCTCATTATATGCCAATACGGAGTTGGGGGTAAAGAGAGAATCGAAGGCTGAAGCGAAATCGACGTTTTAATGGTTCGCTTGACAATCTCTTTCCAAAATAATATATAATAAAATATATGAACCAAAATCCTGACGCGGCCAGCAGCAAAAAGGTCGCGCTTATCCTGGCCTCATTATCTAACTTTCTGGTTCCCTTCATGGTGACCTCTCTGAATGTGGCTTTGCCCACCATTGGCAAAGAATTATCAATGGACGCGGTACTGCTCTCCTGGATTCCTACTGGCTACCTGCTGGCCGCGGCCATCTTCCTGTTGCCCTTTGGACGGTTGGCAGACATTTACGGGCGCAAAAAGTTGTTCCTCCTAGGAACGATTGTTTATACTATTGCCTGCGTTTTGCTGCCGCTTTCCCGGACCTCTTTCATGTTCATTGCCTTCCGTGTGGTCGAAGGCCTGGGCAGCGCGGCTATATTTGCCACGGCTATTGCCATTCTCACTTCAATGTTTCCTCCAGGGGAACGCGGTAAGGCTCTGGGCATAAGTGCCGCCGCTATCTACCTTGGGGGTTCTCTCGGCCCGCCGGTGGGCGGCTTCTTAACCGGATACCTCACCTGGCGCAGCATTTTCTATATCAATATCGTAATCGGACTTGTGGTCATATACCTGGTCACTACCAAACTTAAATTTGAATGGCGAGAGGCCAAAGGCGAGAAGCTTGATTACGGTGGTTCAATAGTATACGGTATTTCGCTCTCCGCCCTGATCATCGGCTTCTCTTTTGTTAACGAATTTTATGGTCTGCTGCTTACTGCTGCGGGGATAATCGGACTGGGTGCCTTCCTGTGGATAGAAAACAGGATAAAAAGCCCCGTTCTCAATCTGGAAGTATTTAAGAAAAACAGGACCTTCTTATGGTCGAATATTGCCGCCCTAATCAACTATTGTACGAGCGTGGGCACCGGCTTCCTGATAAGCCTTTATCTGCAATATATCAAAGGTTACAACGCCGAACACGCTGGGCTTATCCTGCTGGCGCAGCCGGTAGTGATGATGATTCTTTCTCCAATAGCCGGACGCCTTTCAGATAAGATGGAACCCCGCCTTGTAGCGACCGGCGGTATGTGCCTGACACTAACGGGATTGATACTATTTACGTTTTTGAGCAACAGCACCCCGATCTGGTATATCGTCATGGCGCTGCTTATTCTGGGGTTTGGCTTCGGGCTTTTCTCCTCACCCAACACCAATGCCGCTATGGGAGCTGTAGATAAGAAATTTTTCGGCGTGGCTTCCGGCATGCTGTCAACGATGCGGACACTGGGCCAGATGTTAAGCATAAGCATTCCGACCCTGCTGTTTGCACTATACATTGGCAGGGTTCAGATTTCTCCGGAGTACTACCCGATGTTTTTGCGCGCTGCCAAGACAGCCTTCGTGGTGTTTTCTTGCCTGTGTTTCGCGGGGATATTCGCTTCGCTGGCCCGGGGCAAGAGCAAAAACATTCCGGGCGGGGCTCCCGGCGGGCACTAATCGGGTTTAGGGGATCGTTTCAGTCGGGGTAGCAGGCGGCGCACTGGACAGTGGTCGTGGTGGTGGAACGGCCACCGGTTTCAGCCTCATTTCCCGCAAGCTACGCAACCAATCCGCTGATTTCACATTCCTTTCCAGCAGGTATTCCAGGTAAATATTCATTACCCGTTCTATCTCATGGCAAAGGTCTGCGTCTATTTTCAGATGATTGGCTTTTTCCCAACCGGCATCCTGAAAAAAGCGCAGTACTTTCTGAGCATTAATGGAAAGCGGATGCACACCTATCTGGGCGGCAGCGCAATTCGGGCAGACCATACCACCCACCGGAGCACAGAAATAGTTCACCACCGGCGTTAACGGCGCGTGGCAAATGACACACTCCCTGAGCTGTGGTCCGTATCCCACTTCTATCAATAAATGGAGTTCATAATAGTGTAAAACCAGCTCTTTATTTGGGGCATCGCATAGTTGTTTGAGTGTTTCCAACAACAGCCGGAAAACTCTCTCGTCTTCAAGATTTTCCTCAGCAAACTGGTTTACCAACTCGGTGCAATACAAGGCGCAGGAACTCAGCCAAAGATCGCTTTTAAGAGGCATAAACGAGTTGACTGTCTGACTGGCGGTGATGGTGTCCAGATTGCGGCCGCGGGTCAGCGATATCTGGCTGTGGGTAAGTAATTCCAGGTGACCGGCCATGCGGCTTTTAGTCTTGCGCACACCCTTGGCGACACCTTGTATCTTGCCGAACTCCGGCGTATACATGGTCAGAATGAGGTCGGCTTCGCGAAGTTTAGTCTTCTTAAGTATGACAGCTTCTGTCTGATAGGTACGCGATTCCGACATTTAGGTCAGACTTACCCGCTGAAATCCTGGCGGCCTTCGATAGCCCTGCTCAGGGTGAAGTCATCCGCATATTCCAGTTCCGTACCGAAGGGCAGCCCGCGCGCCAGCCTGGTGACCTTTATCCCCAGTGGTATTATCAAGCGACTGAGGTACATGGCGGTCTGCTCGCCTTCCATGTTCGTATTAGTGGCTAGAATGACTTCTTTTATGGAATCGCCCTGCAAACGGGCCAGCAGTTCCTTGATTCGGATGTTATCAGCTCCAACTCCTTCGGTGGGAGAAATCGCGCCGTGCAGAATGTGGTACAAACCACGGAAAACCGCGGTGTGTTCCATCGCGACCACGTCCTGCGGCTGCTCTACGATACATACCATGGCACGGTCCCTGCTCACGTTCTGGCATATGGGGCAAGGATCTGACTCGCTAACATTGCAGCAAACCGAGCAAAGCTTCACTTCTTGCTTTAACAGTGAAATAGCATCAGCTAATGCGACAGCCTGGTCCTGCCCGGAACGCAGCAAGTAATAAGTGATGCGCTGGGCGCTTTTCGGCCCGATACCTGGGAGCTTGCTGAATTCCTGTATAAGCCGGTTTATGGCCCCCGTAGCCGGGGTTGTATTAATCTCTTTAGGCATATGTTATATTAACTTCTTTTCTTTAATCCTTACATTAATCCGGGAATCTTAAGACCGCCGGTAAGGGCGCTCATCTGTTTGGCGGCAGCGTCCTGGGACTTTTTAGCGGCATCGCGAATGGCGCTGAGAATGAGGTCTTCCAGCATCTCCACATCTTCCGGGGTGACGACTTCTTTGGCTAATTTAATTGATTCCACGGTCTGCTGGCCGTTCATTATTACTTTTACCGCCCCGCCACCCGCGCTCCCCTCAACCTTGAGCAATGCCAGATCTTCCTGGGCTTTCAGCAGCCGCTGCTGCAATTGTTGCGCCTGGGCCATATTAAAGTTCTTCATCTATCCTCCGGATTAACACGGACGCCGCCTAATTTTTTTACTGCGTCTATCATGTGATCAGTTTTTTTGGCTGTTTCAGTTTCTAGTACGGTTTGAACCCGGGCGGGCCTACCCAGCCGGTAAGTGAATACCTTTTCGATTATCTTTTTGTTTTCAATTTGATCAATCTTCGTGCGGAATATTTCATTGCCGAAAGCCAGCACCAGCGTATCGCCTTCAATAGCTTTTAAACGTGCCATGTTAAGTAGACTGGCTACGCTCCGCATCGTTCCGGCAGGCACGCCGGCGGTTACCTCAGCTGGTAAATCCCTGGCTATCTGAGGCCAAGTCTGGCGCAACCGGTCTATTTCCGAGGCCGGTACGGCGGGAGGAATGACGCCGGTTGGAGACGGGGAAGTAACAGGGGTAACAGATTTCGCCGCGGCTTCCGTTACGGGAGCCGACGAAGCCTTAATTTCATGTTTAACTTCCGCTGCAGGAACAACTGTAGCCGCCGGTTTTTCCGCTGCAACAGGGGGAGTTGTCACAGGCGCTAACGGAACCGGGGAAGCAGAAGCGGGCGGTGAGATAATCGCGGCAGCCTTAACTTCCGGCTCTACCGCCGCGTGTTTTTCAACCCGTGGGGCACGAGCGGGCTTAGGGGGGGCTGCTTCTGCGGGTTTAATGTCCTGTAAAACACAGTCCACAAAAGCCAGTTCCATGGGCAGCGTTGAGTTGCCATCCAGTCTTGATTCCAATTCACCGAATGCCTTGACGGCATACAATATCGGAGCCAACTGGGCCGACCCGGCTACCTTTTCCAAATCTTCAAAATCTTCTTTGGTTAAATCAACGGCGTCTTTTGAGCCGACCTTAATCATGAGCAGAGCCCTGAGGTATTCCACCAACTCGCGGTTGAGGTGGCGCATATCCAGGCCGTCACGGTCTACACTGTGTATGGTTGCGATGCCGGCAGCGATATCCCGGGCTAAAATATGCTTCACCATATCACGGGCGCGGGCATCTCCCGTCATGCCGAGGGTGGACTGCGCCTGAGCCAGTGTAATATCAGTCCCGTAAAACGTAATCAGCTGTTGCAGCAGATTCTCCGCATCACGCAAACTTCCGGTGGTAGCCCGGGCGATCAGTCTCAATGTCTCCGGACCAACCTTGATGTTTTCGCCGGTGGCTATTTCGGACAGCTTGTTTATAACGTCTGCCTGAGAAATGCGGCGAAAGTCGAAACGCTGACAGCGTGAAATAATCGTCGGCAGAATTTTATGCGCTTCAGTAGTAGCCAGAATAAAAACAGCGTGGGGGGGAGGCTCTTCAAGTGTTTTCAGCAGAGCGTTACAGGCGTCCTTGCTGAGCATGTGGACTTCATCGATGATATAAACTTTACGCCGGGCCATGTTAGGGGCATATCCCACTCTTTCGCGCAGTTCGCGGATATCATCGATGCCCCGATTGCTGGCGGCGTCTATCTCGATTATGTCAAGCGCCCTGCCTTCCGCCACGGAACGGCACATTTCGCAGGTGTTACACGGTTCACCTTTACCGCCGGTCGTCGTGCAGTTTAGAGCCTTGGCCAGAATACGGGCAGTGCTGGTTTTGCCGGTGCCGCGCGGCCCGCAAAACAGATAGGCATGGGATACGCTGCCGGCAGCAAGGGCGTTAAGAAGGGTCCTGGTTACAGCATCCTGCCCTACAAGGCTGGTGAGGGTCTGCGGACGCCACTTTCTGTATAAGACTTCCATTGCCCTTATTATACACAATCG
>JANYKH010000260.1 GCA_025358235.1 Chloroflexota bacterium | reverse complement strand
CCTGCGTCTTGACTCCAAAACCATTTTTGTTGAAGGTAAATCTACCGGTCTGCGCAAGCTTGGAATGATCGTGGGAGACCACGTGGAAACCGGCATCAACGCCTCTGTTAATGTAGGCACAATGATCGGAAATAACGCCTTTATCGGGCCGGGCGCTGTGGCAACAGGTGTAATTGCTCCAGGCTCGCGCATTTATTAGGAGGCATCATGAGGCAGGCTGTTGTTTTGGCTGCCGGAGAAGGGCAGAGACTGCGCCCCTTTACCGTCAATAAACCTAAATCAATGCTGCTCATTGCGGGCAAGCCGATATTGCAGTATGTTGTAGAATCGCTCGCTAAAATCGGCATTCGAAAAATAGTGCTCGTGGTCGGCTATCGCAAAGAGCAGGTATTTGATTACATGGGCTCCGGTGAAAAGTTCGGGGTAGAAATAACTTACGTCACCCAGGAAAACCAACTTGGTACCGCTCATGCTTTGCTTCAAGCTCGCGATATCACGGACAGCGAATTTTTAGTATTGCCCGGGGATACTCTTATCGACCCCCAGACAATCGCCGCTTTCGCCACTGCCAAACCTATGGCGATTCTTGTGAAAAAGGTCTCCACCCCCATTCGCTACGGAGTGGTTACGGTTGAAAAGGGCTGTTTAAAGGCCATCATTGAAAAACCTAAACAGGCCGGCAGTAACCTCGTTTCCAGCAGCATTTATGCTTTTAATAAAGATGTTTTTCAATTTATGGAACGTGAACTGGATGTGCCTGATGCGCTTAACCTGATGATCGGACGGGGACAACGAATCGAAGTCGTTGAAACTACCGGCACCTGGCTGGATGTTGTCTATCCCTGGGATATCCTTTCGGTTAATGCAGCTATTTTACATAATATACAGCCAGTTTTTGCCGGAACCATCGAAAACGGCGTCTCTCTGCGAGGGCAAATAACGGTAGGTAAAGACACGATTATTCGAGCCAATAGTTACATCGTTGGTCCGGTAATAATAGGGGAAGGCTGCGATATTGGGCCGAATGTTCATATCCAGGGGTCGACAAGTATCGGTAACAATGTGGTAGTCTCCGCTTTTACCTCCGTGAAGAACAGCGTGATCGGTAATGATGTGAACATTGGACCGGGCGCCATAATTCAGGATTCGGTGATAGATTCCGGTTGTCTTATCAAGGGCAACTTTACTGCCAGCAGCGGCGAGTGTGAAGTGGTGGTGAATGGGGAATATCAGGTAATATCCGTGGGCGCTATGCTCGGCGAAGGCTGCAACCTCTCCAATAGCGTTGTAGCGCAACCCGGCGTCATAGTCGGCAATTACTCTCAGGTTCAGCCTTTGAAGTTGATTCACGGCAGACTTCCGGACCGGAGTCTGGTGTTTTAAGGAACTGGAGCTAAGCTTATGTGCGGGATTGTGGGATATATCGGGCGGAAGCCGGCGCAGCGGATAATAACGGCCTCTCTGGCCCGGCTGGAATATCGGGGCTACGATTCTTGTGGAGTTGCAGTGCTCGGGAGTTCCGTCCGCGTCTACAAGGATGCTGTCAGGGTCAAGGATCTTGAAAAAGCCATGCCCCAATTAAGTGGCAGTATCGGTATTGGGCATACCCGCTGGGCTACTCACGGTGAGCCTTGCGAATTGAACTCCCATCCCCACCTGGATTGCACCGGCCGTTTTGCTGTGGTCCATAACGGCATTATAAGCAATTACCGCTCTTTGCGGCAGCAACTCACAGAAGAAGGCCACATCTTCAAATCCGAGACAGATAGCGAGGTTATTCCCCATCTGATTGAGAAGTATTTTAAAGGCGATCTGGAAGCCGCGGTTAAATCGGCATTAAAAGATATCGAAGGCTCATACGCCATAATCGTTCTTGGTGAAGGTGAAAATAAGCTAATTGCCGCCCGCAAGGACAGCCCGTTAGTGATCGGCTTGGGAGATAGCGAGAATTTTCTGGCGTCTGATGTCCCTGCGATCCTGGACTATACCGGCCGGGTTATTTATATGGATGACGGTGAGATCGCGGTGCTTAGCGCTAACGGAATCAGGGTTGAGCGCGATGGGCAAACCATCGAACACGAAGAAACTAAAGTAAACTGGTCTGTCACGGATGCGCAAAAGTCAGGTTATGACCATTTCATGATCAAGGAAATCCGTGAACAGCCTAAAGTTATCCGTGATACTTTAGGGGAATACATGGCCTCGGCGGGACCGGTGGCTGACCTGCTTGTGGACGGTCGCATCCCGGAATCATTATTAATGCTTGCCTGCGGTACGTCTCATCACGCTTGCATGATCGGAAAATACCTTTTTCAAGAATTACTCGGGATTCCGGTTCGGGCTGAACTGGCGTCTGAATTTAATTATACTGCGGAAACCAAACTACCCGAGAGGGCGATAGTTATCAGTCAGTCCGGCGAAACCGCAGACGTACTTCGCGCCATGCGCCGGGTAAAAAGCGAAGGCAGCCAGGTTATTGTTATTACCAACGTATTGGGCAGCACAGCCAGCCGCATCGCTGATCAGGTGGTTTATACCAGAGCCGGACCTGAAATTAGTGTGGCCGCCACCAAAAGTTTTATATCACAATTGATCGCTCTATATTGGATGGCGATGCCTTATGCCCGGGTCAACAGCGGCCGGGTCAATAAACTGATTGCCGATAT
This sequence comes from Chloroflexota bacterium, assembly GCA_025358235.1. GTDB lineage: Bacteria > Chloroflexota > Dehalococcoidia > Dehalococcoidales > RBG-16-60-22 > JACPQH01. Next base: position 192 of record JANYKH010000260.1, on the reverse strand, counting down.
GCGCCAGTTACCCGCCAGAGTCCAGCAGGTAATCGATCATGAGAACGAATTGCAGAAACTGGGGAGTAAATTAGCCAAATCTGAAGACGTGTTTTTCATCGGCAGAGGTATAAACTATCCTGTCGCCCTTGAGGGGGCTTTAAAGTTAAAAGAAATTTCCTATATTCACGCCGAAGGTTACGCGGCCGGCGA